>JALVKK010000272.1 GCA_027033875.1 Flavobacteriales bacterium | reverse complement strand
ACATATAACCAATATTCACTAAATTTGCCTCCAAAACCAAACAGAACACAATGGGATACATCATTTTATCAAACGTCCGTACCTATAGTTATCACGGCTGCATGGACGAAGAAGAAAAAATCGGTGCGGAATTTAGAACGGATATTAAAGTCAAAACCGATATGACACATGCTGCCCAAACCGATAATTTACAATACGGACTGGATTATACTCGGCTCAATGAAATAGTTATGGCTGAAATGCAAGTTAGAGCCAAATTGATGGAGACGGTAGCTTTGCGTATGATTAAGCGCATTTTTTCAGAGTTTGATATAGCCGAAAAAGTAGAAGTCAAAGTAACCAAACTCAATCCGCCGGTAGGAGGAAATATTGAAGCCGTGAGTATTGTTTTGAAAAAAAACAGGAAAGATTTTGTCAAACTTTAAAAAATAATTAACTTTGTCGTTCGTAAATCAGGCACCTTGGCCGAGTGGCTAGGCAGCGGTCTGCAAAACCGTTTACAGCAGTTCGAATCTGCTAGGTGCCTCTTTTATACTTCCTTTTTATTTATGATTTTCTTCAACATTCAGGCATTAAGTTAAGATGTTGATTTTCAACGATAAGCTGTGATTTTTAGTGTCGTTTTAGCCATAGTTCGGGATTTAGTTTAGTGGTGTTTTTGTATATTCTAAACTTCAGTTCCGTTTTGCCGAGCGCATTAGTTGCTACTTTACCGATAACTTGTTTGGTTTTGACTCTATCACCCGGTTTGACATAGACTTCTTTTAAGTTGCCGTATATGCTCAGGTAATTACCGTGTTTGAGAAATATTGTGTTGTTTCCTCCGGGTATCAGCTGAATTTGTAAAACTTTGCCTTCAAATACGGCATAAACTTTACTGCCGGGTTCGGTAGCCAGATAAATACCGGTATTAACGACCTTAACATTCTTAAAAATTTCGTGTCTTTGCTTACCGAATTTGCGTGAAATATAGGCTTTTTTTACCGGCCAAGGCAAAGCACCTTTGTTGGCTGAGAATTTATCAGCCAATTTTTTAGCTTTCGGCGTTAAAAAGAATTTGGAATTATGTCTTTGCGATTTTTTGGCTTTTCGGTTTGATTTTACAATGGCTTTTTTGATTAAATCGTCTATCATCCGGTCTATTTTGGCTTGTTCGCGTTGTTTGGCTTTGATTTGATTGAGATAATAAGTCTTTTTTCTTTTAATTTTATTGACAACCGCTAGTTGTTTGTTTTGTTCCTGTTTGATTTGTTCGGTTTCTTTGCGATAATCCGAAAACAATTTTTCCTTGACAGTTTTATCTCTGAGTAGTTTGTTTTTTAAATCAGCCAATTGTTTTTTCTTTTGTTCTATTTCGGTTGCTTGTTCTTTGCGGTATTTGCCGTATTGTTTCAAGTATTGCGCTCTTTTAAAAGCCTGTTGAAAACTTTCGGAAGAAAATAAAAAGAACAATTTGTCTTGTTGGGAGCGGGTGTTATACGCTTTTTTTATCATTTTGGCATAATCGGCTTTTAACCGATTCAGTTCCATATTCAGTTCGACGGTTTTTTGTTCATTTTGATTGATTTGCCGGTTGATATGATTAATTTCCAATTTTAAATTATTTATCAATTTTTGTCGAATATAAATTTTACGTTTTATTTGCCTGTACTCAGCCATAGCGTCCGATTCCGTATGTTTGGTTTTCAACAACTGCCGGTTGATTTGTAAAATTTCTTTTTGAAGCGCTTTTCTTTTGTTTTCCAGACGTTTTTGCAAAGTATTTTGAGCCGATGCGTTGAATACCGGCAACAAAAAAAACATGATAAGAATAAAACAAAAAAATCTATTCATACAAAAAAACAAAAAACAAATTTACAAATCTAATTTTAATTGTTCGGGCGGTAGCAGATTAAAACTTTTGCGATGATGAATACAGGTGCCGTATCGAGCTATGGCTTCACGGTGTTTTTTGGTAGGATAACCTTTATTGTTGAGCCAATCGTATTGCGGAAACTTTTGATGTAATGCCATCATATATTCATCGCGGTGGGTTTTTGCTAAAATTGAAGCAGCTGCGATACTCATATATTTTCCGTCTCCTTTTATAATTGTTTGGTAAGGAATATTGTTATACGGCTTAAAACGGTTGCCGTCAACCAAAATAAAATCTGGTGTAATTTGTAGATTATCAATAGCTTGATGCATGGCCAAAATAGAAGCGTTTAGTATATTTATCTTGTCAATGCTTTTAGAATCAACAAAAGCTACTGACCAACTTAAAGCTGCTTGTTCTATTTCGATTCTAAGTTCATTTCTGTTATTTTCATTAAGTTTTTTACTATCCTTAATCCATTTATTTTTATAGTTGCCATCAAAAATAACAGCTGCGGCAGTAACAGGTCCGGCCAAACAACCGCGTCCGGCTTCATCGCAACCGGCTTCATATTTATTATGATTATCGTAATAATAAAGCATGTGTATTGTTATAAATTGAAAATCTAAAAGTAAAAAAATATATCGATATAAAAAAAAACTGTAAAATATAAGATTTTTAGTAACTTTGGCGTTGTATAATATAAAAACAACTCAAAATTTTATGAAAAAAATAAGTGTTATAATCGTATTTTTAAGTTTTTTTCAATTTTCGGCACAATGTACACTGTTAGATGCCGGGGCTGACGTAACAGTTGATTGTGTTAATAACTGTACAACACTCACGGCTGATGTTTTTCCGGGAATCGGCGCTGCAACCGATACTTATGATGTCGTACCCGCTTCCCCTTGTCCCATTCCGCCTAATGGTGGTGTAACCCCTACTTCTATTTATCTGGATGATCGTTGGTCAGGCATGGTAACTTTACCTTTTACATTTTATTTTTTCGGACAAGCGTATAACTATTTGATTATCGGTGATAACGGGGTAGTTTCTTTTGATACGAACAGAAACTCACCCCAAACACAAGCACCAAACGGTTTTTGTGAATGGTCATTCAATCAGAGCCTTCCGAACACAAATTTGTTTAGGAATACTATTTTTGGCGCATATCACGATTTATACGTACCGGCGGCGGCATCTCCCGGAGATAGAATTAGATATTATGTGTCAGGCACTTATCCTCAAAGAAAATTTGTGGTTTTATTTGACCATGTGCCACATTTTGATTGTCATAGTTTAGAAACTACACAGAGAATTATTTTATACGAAACTTCCAATGTAATAGACGTACAAATTGATGAAAAACCGGTATGTACCAGTTGGCAAAACGGTGTTGCCGTAGTTGGTATTCAAAACGAAAACGGTTCGGTAGCTTATGTTGCACCGGGAAGAAATACCGGCGCTTGGACGGTAAATTCTTCAAATCCCGAACTATGGCGTTTTATTCCTAATACAAATCCTTCTACGATTATTTTTGATTATAAATGGTATGAAGATGCTACGAATACTTTGGTAGGGACCGGACAATCTATCAATGTTTGCGTTACGGAAGATACCGTTTACAGAGTTGAAGCGGACTATGACGACCCCAGTACCGGACAACATTATACTTTAACCGATACCGTTACCGTATTTTTTAATAATCAATTGAATGATGTGGATTTGGGTCCTGATATCAATGAATGTGATAATACTTCAGTTACGTTAAATGTTGCCAATTCCAATGCGACATCTTTCATTTGGGAAAAAGACGGAAATGTTATACCGGGAGCCACAACTTCTTCTTTAACGGTAACAGATTCCGGTAATTATTCGGTTACTGCCGAATTAGGCGTTTGCAGCAAAACAGATGATATAAATGTTGTTATAGAACCGCGTCCGATAGTCAGTTTGCCGGCTGATATTGTTGAATGTGAAGGTAATGTGCTAAGTCTAACACCTAGCATTAGTAATTTATCCGGAAATGAAACCTATCAATGGCAAAAAGACGGAGTGGATATAGCAGGAGCTACGAATCAGACACTCGATGTTACCGAATCGGGAACATATACGGTTATTGTAACAAACACAATAGGTTGTGACGCATCAGATGATATTACCGTAACTTTTGACCCGGCTCCGCTTCTTGATATTGGAGAAGATCAAATTGTTTGTGCTTATGATACGGCGGAAGTAGTTGCCAATATACAAGATGGTGATAATTATGAGTGGATAGTCAACAATACGGTTGTCAACAACAATAATTCTCCGACTTTGTATATTAACGGTTCCGGCAGTTATGATGTTGTTCTTAATTTGGATAGGGGAACATGTTCGGTTTCTGACACGCTTCATGTTCAAATTTTAGATCCGGTTACCGTTATTGCAACCCCTATTTTGTATGGCGAACTTGAAATAAATGTTACGGGGGGCGGGCTTCCTCCCTATCGGTATTCAATTGACGGGGTTAATTTTCAAGATGATAACTACTATTCAAATTTACCTACCGGCGATTATTATATCTCCATAACCGATGCCAATGGTTGTGAATATGACGATGTTACTATGGCTCATGTCATCAATCTGATTTTTATGCACTTTTTTACCCCCAACGGTGATAATTTTAACGATTATTGGCGCGTAGAAAATGCCGAAAATACCCCTGATGCACAACTTAATATTTATGACAGGTATGGTAAACTGCTACGTAGTATGCATACAAATATAAATGAACATTGGGATGGAACTTTAAATGGAAAACCTTTATTGGCTAATGATTATTGGTATGTTCTGACTTTGCCTAACGGAAAAATATATAAAGGGCATTTTTCATTAATCAGATAATTTCATAAATAATATTAAAAATCAATTGTTTAGTATATTTAAAAAAAGTTCTTTGGTGTACCAAAGAACTTTTTTTATGGAAAGGGCTAATAATATTGTTTATTTATTAATAAACAACAGCCAAGCACATTACTAATTAATCAGATATCAAGTTTCATAAATATAGTTATTGTTAATATTTAGCTCCTCATATATATTTTGAAAAATAAATGAGATTAGCAATTATCATATTGTAAGTTGTAAAGCTATATTTTGAAATGGTTTTGCAAAAATAAACATTCCCCGCTGCCGCACGAATCCTTTAGTGTGGTAGTTTTTTTGGTTAAAGTGTGGCAATGTTTTTTTGAAAAAAGTCTTTAAACTTTGATTTGGTCAGCATTCCGTCAATGATACGAAAAATAGCATTTTTATCTTCTTCACGTTTGAATGCCCAACAAGTCTTCTGTCTTAAATCAAGCTTTCGACTTAATTCAGTTGAAGTAATACCCTTTTTGTTTGTGCTTACAAAATAAACAATATAGAAAGCTTTTAGTAAATCAAATTTAACCTTGTGAAATAAAGTGTTGGCTGTAGGTGATTCTACATAATGGCACGAATTACATTGTCTAGAAAAAGGGATATGACCTTCACAACTTTTGGTATAACCGCATTTCTTACAAACATACCCATCTTTCCATTTAAATTCTGCTAAATACTTTTTGCAGTCATCATTACTTGAAAATTTTTCTTGAAATTCAAATAATGAGAGGCTTTTAAACTTTTGTCCCATAATTTAATCTTAATAATCCCCAAATTACTGCATTTTTTGTAATATTAAAGTGCCTAAGCCAATTAATTATTTTATAATCAATAATATTTTAAGATTTTTTTTATAAATTTGCATTCTGAAATGTTAAAACATTTCAAAAACGATATATATAATTATTAACTAAAAAATATTAATATGGAAAAATTACACAATTTTGGAGAACAATTTATTACTAATTTAGGCAATTTTTTGCCCGGGGTTGTTGGTGCTTTGGTTATTTTAATTCTTGGTTTTATAATAGCCAAGATTATAAGAAAATTAATCGTCAAACTTCTTAAGCGTACGCATATTGACGAAAAAATCGGTGGAAAATTAAAGACAAATTTTCGGGTGGACAGATTTATAGCAAATTTGGTGTATTATATTATTATCATTTATGTATTGATAATTGTGTTAAATATTTTGGGGGTAGAAGACGCTTTGGCTCCTTTAAAAGATATGTTGAATAAATTTTTCGGATATTTGCCCAATATTATTGCTGCCGGTATTATTGCATTTGCCGGTTATATTTTGAGTTCGATAGGTTCGGAAGGAGTCGGTTTTGTTTCTGACAGATTAGAAAGTTTTAGTAGCAAAATAGGACTTAATTTCGGCAGTCTCAGTCTTACCAAAATTATCAAACAAATTGTATTTGCGTTAATATTCATTCCTATTTTGATAGTAGCCCTCGACACCTTAAAAATGAAGTCAATATCAGAACCCGCTACGCAAATGTTAGGCAATATTTTGAATGCCATTCCGTTAATTGTTGCTGCGGTTTTGTTGCTTGGTATTTTTTACATAGTAGGCAAATACTTAGTATCAATAGTTGTAGAATTACTAAAAAATCTAGGAGTTGACAATTTGTCTAAAAGTATAGGGCTTGAAAATGTACTGGGAGAATATAGTTTTTCTGAAATTATCGGTAAAATAGCTATGTTTTTTATTGTATTTACAGGTGTTATTGCAGCTGCCGATAAGCTCCAATTAGATGAAGTAAAAGAAATATTGAACACAATTTTCTTTATTTCCGGTAAAGTATTCTTCGGTTTGATTATTTTAATTGTAGGTTTGTTGATTTCAAATTTAGCTTCCAAAGCTTTGGAAGGCGGCAATAACGCTTATATGGTCCCTATTGTTAAGCTGGCTATCATAGGAATATTTTTAGCCTTTTCGCTCTCTACCATGGGAATAGCCGAAAATATTGTTAACCTGACTTTCGGTTTGACTCTTGGTGCAGTAGCTGTTGCTTTTGCCTTGTCATTCGGACTCGGAGGAAGAGAAGCCGCCGGCAAACAAATGGAAGATTTTTTTCAAAAACTCAGAGATAAACGTCAAAAGAAAGACCATTAATATTCAATATTTTGACACTAATAAAAGCCTTGATTTATTTCAAGGCTTTTTTGTTGGTTATAAAGTGATTGATTATACTCAAAAACAAAAAAAGTTATTCAAAACACGACGATTGTCAGATTAACAAATAACTCAATTTGCGTTTTGCAACATAAATTTTGTACAAATAACATCCGGTTGAACGCCAAAATAAGTCGTTAAAATTAGATATAACTAATTGTGTTTCAGTTCAAAAAAACTTAATAAAAAAAACTTTGACAAATAGCAATATTTTATTGTATCTTTGCACCCGCTTCAAAGCAATATGTATTTGTTCATTGATAAGTCAAATAAATCGGTTATACATATTATATATAATGTATAGGAAAATCTTGATAAAAATATATTTTTAATTTTAATATCAAGTAATTCAACAGCTTAAGAAATAAATAAAAAATATTTCCAAAAAAGTTTGGATAGAAGGATTTTTTTGTTGTATCTTTGCATTCGCTTTTATCGGCTAATGAATAAGTTTTTTAAGAGCGATGTTAGAAATAGGTCATAGACATTAATGGAATAATAAGCAAGCAGCGTTTGTTTTTTTTTGGAAGAATAGACGAAAACAAGAAAATAGGTCTTGAGAAAAAGCTCTTGCTCTCTGTCAGAAATCATTTAAGAAAATACAATGGAGAGTTTGATCCTGGCTCAGGATGAACGCTAGCGGCAGGCTTAACACATGCAAGTCGAGGGGTAACAGTTTCAAAGTTTACTTTGAGAGCTGACGACCGGCGCACGGGTGCGTAACGCGTATGCAACCTACCTTGTACAGGTGGATAGCCCGGAGAAATCCGGATTAATACACCATAGTATTATTTATCTGCATGGTTAAATAATTAAAGTTTCGGCGGTACGAGATGGGCATGCGTGTCATTAGCTTGTTGGTGAGGTAACGGCTCACCAAGGCTACGATGACTAGGGGTCCTGAGAGGGAGGTCCCCCACACTGGAACTGAGACACGGTCCAGACTCCTACGGGAGG
>JALVKK010000271.1 GCA_027033875.1 Flavobacteriales bacterium | reverse complement strand
GAGTGTCCCCCCGACAGAAGTCGGGGGGATGTATCGAAGCCCCGATACCGACCTACATCGGCACAAGCTATCAATTAACCCCCGATGAGAATCGGGACACGCGATTAACCAAATAACCATATAACCAAATAACCATATAACCATATAACCAAATAACCATATAACCATATAACCATATAACCAATTAACCAATTAACCAATTAACCAATTAACCAATGAGAAAAGACACACAAATATTCGATTTAATACAAAAAGAAACCCATCGTCAAACTGAAGGATTGGAGCTTATAGCTTCTGAAAATTATGTCAGTGATGAGGTATTACAAGCTATGGGGTCTGTATTGACCAATAAATATGCCGAAGGCTATCCGGGCAAACGCTACTACGGTGGTTGTGAAGTGGTTGACGAAGTAGAACAACTGGCTATTGACCGTGCCAAAGAACTTTTTGGAGCCGAATATGCCAATGTACAACCACATTCCGGTTCGCAAGCCAATGCGGCGGTATATTTTGCCGTATTAAAACCCGGCGATACCATGATGGGATTTGACTTGTCACACGGCGGACATTTAACACACGGTTCACCGGTCAATTTTTCGGGAAAAACATACAAAATAGTTTCGTATGGCGTTGATAAAGAAACCGGTCGTATTGATTATGATAAAATGCGTGATACGGCATTAAAACACAAACCTAAATTGATAGTAGCCGGCGCTTCTTCTTATTCCCGCGATATGGATTTTGCCAAATTTAGAGAAATTGCCGACGAAGTCGGTGCTTTGTTGATGGCAGATATTTCTCATCCGAGCGGATTGATAGCCAAAGGTATTTTGTCCGACCCGATGCCGTATGCGCATATCGTTACAACTACCACCCACAAAACATTGCGCGGACCGCGAGGTGGTATGATTCTGATGGGTAAAAATTTTGACAATCCCATGGGCTTAAAAACCCAAAAAGGCAATATCCGAAAAATGTCAGCCGTACTCAATTCTGCTGTATTTCCCGGAATGCAAGGTGGTCCTTTGGAACACGTTATCGCAGCCAAAGCAGTGGCTTTTCACGAAGCCTTGCAAGACGATTATATGAACTACATATTACAAGTACGTAAAAATGCCAAAGCATTGGCAAAAGCAATGCTTAACAGAGACTACAAAGTTATTTCAGGCGGAACCGACAATCACATGATGTTGATAGACTTACGCAACAAAGGCGTAACAGGCAAAGAAGCCGAAAACGCTTTGGTACAAGCTCATATTACCGTAAATAAAAATATGGTGCCTTTTGACGACAAATCACCTTTTATCACTTCGGGTATCCGTATCGGTACACCTGCGATAACCACACGCGGACTGGTAGAAGAAGATATGGAACGTGTTGCCTTTTTTATAGACAATGTGATAGAAAACATAGATAATGAAGTCATTATTCACGATGTTAGAAATGAAATTTCTAATTGGATGAAAGAAAAACCGTTGTTTTTAAAATAATTTTTGAAAATTAAAAAAAACTTCATAAATTTGTGCTATAAATTCTAAACTTATCACTATGAGCAAATTTGATGATGTAGTAGCAAAAGCTGCTGAACAATTAAAAAAAGTTGGCGTAAATGCCGACGACAACCTTTTAAGAGCTGTTGCCAAATCACAAGGACCTTCCATTTATTTACCGGATGCATCATTGGTTTCTTGCGGAGACGACAAAGAGCTTAAAAGAGTTGAAGATAATTTTATCGTAAAAAAATTAGGCGTTACTGATCAAGGCGCTATCAAAAAAGCTTTAGACGGTACTTGCAACAAATTTAAAGCTATTAATCGCAAAATGCGTATAGCGTTTTATTATGTAATCGTCAAAGAATTGAAAAAAGAATCTGTTTTTTCTTAATTTCGAAAAAAACATTTATAAAGCTCGCTTTTTTAAGCGGGCTTTTTTTTGTATGAATACACAAATAGTTCACAAATTATCCTTATTTTTGCCAAACATTTAAAATTTTTATTAAAATGCATATTGAAAGAACAGATTCAGATAATTTATCGGCTCAATTAAACATAAAAATTGATGAAAAAGATTATGCCGAAAAAGTTGAAATAAGATTAAAAGAATATAGAAAAGAAATGGAAATGCCCGGATTTCGTAAAGGAAAAGCACCTATGGGATTGGTCAAAAAAAAATACGAACGGGCTTTGATTGCCGATGAAGTCAATAATCAAATGCAAGATGCCATCAATAATTATCTGACTGAAAATAAAGTCAATCTTTTAGGTTATCCCATCCCATCTGAAAATCAAAAAGAGATTGATTGGAAAACAGAGACGACTTTTGAATTTAATTACGATTTGGGTTTAGCGCCCGAAATAGATGTAGATTTATCGACCTTAGAAGGAATCATCGATTATAAAATCACGGCTGATAAAAAAATGATAGATGAAGAGGTAGCGGAGATACAACAACAATACGGTAGTTTTTCCGATTTGGACGAAGTCAAAAAAGACAGCTACATTTTAGGGACTTTTACCAACGAAGCCGAAAATATCAATAGCCAAACTACTGTAAATATGGTTGAATTGACCACCAAAGCTCAAAAAGCTTTTATAGGAAAGAAAAAAGGTGATATCGTTGAATTCAAATCAACTGAATTGTACAAAGACCCGCATACCATGATGCACGCCCTTAACATTGACCACGATAGAATTCACGATTTAGATGTGCCTCTAAAATTTGAAGTATCCGGTGTGTTTGAATTAAAACCCGCCGAAATTAACAAAGAACTTTTGGATAAAGTTTTTGGCGAAGGTAAAATAGAAGATAAAGAAGGATTACGTAAATTCATAAAAGAAAATTTTGAAAAAGAATTAGAAAGTATTTCCGATAATCAATTACTCAACGATGTTACCGAAAAATTATTGGAAACAATAGAAATTAAATTGCCGGAAGATTTCCTAAAACGTTGGATAGAAATTGATTCCGAAGGCAAAATTACCGGAGAACAAGCCGTACAAGAATACGAAAAGTCTGAAAAAGGCTTAAAATATCAATTGTTGGAAGAAGCAATTACCAAAAAATACGATATCAAAATCACTTATGACGAAATATTATCATTAACAAAAGATTTGCTGATTCAACAAATGTTGCAATACGGACAACAAGTTCCTGATGAAGCACAATTGGAAGAAATAGCTCACAACGTTTTGAAAAATGAAGAAGAATTCAAACGCTTGAGTGATCAAATTTTGAAAAAGAAATTGGTCAAGCTATACAAAAAAGAAGTGCCGGTTCAAAAGAAACGCATCGGGTATCATAAGTTTTTGGACTTGAATAAGAAGTAAGTAAAAAGCAACAAAGGGGAAAGTGCGAAGTGGAAAACGACAAAGTGGTTACTTCGACAAGCTCAGTAACCGGATTTCTCCTCACTCCTACGTCGCTCGTTCGAAATGACATCCGACATCCAATATCGTGCATCCGGCTCCTGACATCGTACACCCGACACCGGACATCCGACTATCAAATAACCAATATCATCAAATAACCATATAAACATGAATAATTTAGGAAAAGATTTTAGAAAATTTGCACAAGACAAAAAACGCATCAGCAGTATAACACTCGATGCTTTTGAAAATAGTATGACGCCTTACATTATTGAAGAACGACAACTCAATGTGGCACAAATGGACGTATTTTCGCGTTTGATGATGGACCGTATTATCTTTTTGGGTACGGCAATCGATGATCATGTAGCCAATATTCTGCAAGCTCAATTACTGTTTTTAGAAAGTTTGGATTCTAGTAAAGATATTCAAATTTATATCAACTCACCCGGCGGTGGTGTTTATGCCGGTTTAGGCATCTATGATACGATGCAATATATCCGTCCCGATGTCGCTACCATTTGCACCGGATTGGCGGCTTCGATGGGTGCCGTCTTATTGGCAGCCGGAGAAAAAGGCAAACGGGCTGCTTTACCCCATGCCAGAGTGATGATTCACCAACCTTTGGGTGGCGCACAAGGACAAGCATCGGATATTGAAATAACGGCTCGTGAAATTTTGAAATTAAAAGATGAACTATATGAAATCTTATCAAAACACACAGGGCAAAAAATTAAAACAATCGAAAAAGATGCCGATCGAGACTATTGGATGCGTGCCGATGAAGCCAAACAATACGGATTGGTAGATGAAATATTAATCAGAAAAAAATAATTGTTGATGAGTAAAAATCACTGTTCTTTTTGCGGGCGTCCAGAAGCTAACGTCAATATGCTCATTTCCGGAATAGAAGGCTATATTTGCGATGATTGCGCACGACAAGCCTATGAAATTGTCCGAACGGAATTTGAGGATAAAAATTTTAAATATGAAATAACCGATTTGGACAAGCTCAAAAAACCCAAAGATATATACAAATATCTTAACCAATATGTCATAGGACAAGATGAAGCCAAAAAAACCTTAGCCGTAGCGGTTTACAATCACTACAAACGTCTGTTGCAACAAGATAAGGGAGATGATGTGGAGATAGAAAAGAGTAATGTCATCATGATTGGCGAAACCGGCACAGGCAAAACTCTGATGGCACGTACCATAGCCAAAATGCTCGATGTCCCTTTTGCCATAGTCGATGCAACCGTATTGACGCAAGCCGGATACGTTGGTGAAGATGTTGAGACCATATTAACCCGTCTGCTGCAAGCCGCCGATTACAATGTAAAAAAAGCCGAACACGGTATCGTTTTTATCGATGAAATTGACAAAATTGCCCGCAAAGGCGATAATCCGTCCATTACCCGTGATGTTTCCGGAGAAGGCGTTCAACAAGCCTTACTTAAATTATTGGAAGGTACCGTTGTAAATGTCCCGCCACAAGGAGGTCGCAAACATCCCAATCAAGAATTTATCAAAGTCAATACACAAAACATTTTGTTTATAGCCGGTGGCGCTTTTGCCGGTATCGATAAGATTATCAGCAGACGTATCAATATGAAACCTTTGGGCTACCAAGCTCAAAAACAAGAACAAATAGACGAAGAAAATATCTTACGATATGCAATCCCTACCGATTTGCGAAAATACGGTTTGATACCGGAAATCATAGGCCGTTTGCCGGTGCTTACATACTTAAACAGTTTGGATAGAGAAACCCTGAAACGCATCTTAACCGAACCGAAAAACGCTCTAATCAAACAATACAAAAAACTGTTTGAAATGGATGGTATTCAACTGACTATCAACGATGATGCTTTGGATTATATAGTCGATAAATCCATTGAATACAAATTAGGCGCCCGAGGATTAAGGTCATTGGTGGAAGCAACACTCAAAGATGACATGTTTGCGCTTCCGGGTACCAAACGCAAAAAAATAGTCGTTGATCAAAAATATGTCGAACAAAAACTTTCTCAAAACCTGTTGACTAAAATCAGTAAAGCTTCCTGATGACAATTTATTTTATTGCAAATTAGTTTCCCTATCCGGTAGCTAATAACTTATTCCTGTTATATCGTTTAAGGGTACCCTGTACCGGCAATAGTAAATACAATATATCGACACCAACCACCCGATATCAATTACCAGATTCAAAAAACGCAAATCCGCGCTTTATTAAATCAATGATTTTTATCAGCATTTTGAATATTTGTAACAATTCAAAGATTGAAATTTGCGTTATTATAATTATATTTGCGTATCGGATAAGATTATTTAAAGATTTTGAATATTCAAAAAGAATCTTATTAAACAAATAATTATGCCCGATACAATAAAATACAGATAATAACATAAAAAAAATAAATCAAATGAGATACGACGTTATAGTTATAGGCAGTGGTCCCGGCGGTTATGTTACTGCTATTAGAGCTGCACAATTAGGTTTTAAAACAGCCATTATCGAAAAAGAAAATTTGGGTGGTGTTTGTTTAAATTGGGGCTGTATTCCGACCAAAGCATTGTTAAAAAGTGCGCAAGTATATAATTATATCAAACATGCCAAAACTTACGGGGTTAACAGTAGCGAACCACAGGCTGATTTTGCAAAAATGGTATCTCGCAGTCGTGAAGTAGCTGAGAGTATGAGTAACGGCGTATCCTTTTTGATGGAAAAAAACAAAATAATGGTCATCAAAGGCTATGGCAAAGTTTTACCGAACAATCAAGTTCATATTGTTCATGAAAACGGTTTGGTATCGGAAGTAAATGCCGATCATATCATTATTGCTACGGGCGCCCGTGCCAGAGAGTTACCCGTTTTGCCCATTGACGGCAAAAAAGTTATCGGCTACCGTCAAGCCATGACTTTGGAAAACCAACCCAAATCTATGATAGTTGTAGGATCCGGAGCAATCGGAGTAGAATTTGCTCATTTTTACAATTCGATAGGTACTGAGGTTACCATTGTAGAATATATGGACAGAATTGTACCTTTGGAAGACGAAGAAGTATCAAAACAATTAGCCCGTTCGTTTAAAAAATCTAAAATAAAAGTTATGACCAAATCGGAATTGATATCGGTTGATACTTCGGGTGAAGGCGTCAAAGCCGTTGTTAAAACCAAAAAAGGTGAAGTAGAACTTACTGCTGATATAATTTTATCGGCAGTCGGGATCAAATCCAATATTGAAGATATAGGTTTGGAAGAAGCCGGTATTAGTGTTGAAAAAGATAAAATAGTCGTAGATAAATTTTATCAAACCAACAAATCCGGATATTATGCCATAGGTGATATTATCAACACACCGGCATTGGCACACGTTGCGTCAGCAGAAGGTATTACTTGCGTTGAAAAAATAGCCGGTTTGGACCCGGAACCTATTGATTATAACAATATACCGGGGGCTGTATATACCTCACCCGAAATTGCTTCTACCGGCTATACCGAAAAACAAGCCCTTGAAGCCGGCTATGAAGTACGAATCGGAAAATTTCCGTTTACTGCCAGCGGTAAAGCCAAAGCAGCCGGACACCCGGAAGGTTTTGTTAAAGTAATTATCGACAAAAAATATGATGAAATTTTAGGCGTTCACATGATTGGTGCCAACGTAACCGAAATGATTGCCGAAATAGTTGCCGCCCGTAAAGCGGAAGCCACCGGACATACGCTACTCAAAAGTATCCACCCACACCCTACTATGAGTGAGGCGGTTATGGAAGCCGTAGCGGCTGCTTATGATGAAGTGATTCATTTGTAATTATTTTGTTTTAATTAATATTATTTGCATGTGGAAAAAATTAAAGACCAAAAGTATTTGGTACTATTTAAATATTATATTTTGGGTATAACCTTGGCAGTAATTATTTATCAATTTATTGCTAATTCCATACATATATATCAATTGGATTTCAATGCCATAATTGAAAACAAAACATTAAAATACATAGCCGCAACAGTATTTGGCGGTATTATTGGTTTTGCAGTTTACATTATGTTAGCCGTTATCAGTAAAGAAAGTAAAATACAAGACGAAAAGAATTGGATATAACTCAAAACACTTATCCTAATCATACTTAGGGTGTAAAAGTTGACTCAACCACAAGTGATATCAACGGCGAATTCAAATTGGAATATCAAGCAAAAAATAACATTAATTATTATGTTACAATTGAAAACAACCCGGCACATAACAAAAATTATAAAATTGAAATTTTGAACCATAACGAGCTTGAAATTTATCAAAATAAAATTTATGTTGAATCTGACACTGACATCAATATTAATGTTTGCATTTATTAAAGAAAGAAAAACGAAAAATTTCAACCATAAAAAAATATGTTTAAAAATTTCATATCTTTGAAAAAAATGTAATTATAGTGACGCTTAAAGAAAAATATATCAATCCTTTTACCGATTACGGTTTTAAAAGACTGTTTGGCGAAGAACCAAACAAAGATTTATTGTTAGATTTCTTGAACGAGTTGCTAAAAGAACAAGAAGGTAGAATAAC
>JALVKK010000270.1:2422-2784 GCA_027033875.1 Flavobacteriales bacterium | reverse complement strand
CCGCTATTATCTTGCTTGCACCCGGCGGTTTTTGTAAGGCCGGCGCCGTGGTCTCTTGCGCTGCGAGCCCCCGCCGCCGGCACAAAAACTTTCGCCGGCTGCTGCGCAAGGATACCGCTTCGCCCGCTGGCGCGGAATATGACGGGAAATAAGGAAATTTTTATTATTTTTGGAAAGGGTAAACAAATAGGTAACTATACACAACAATATAAAGGCGGTATGAGAAATGACTTACTTATAAACGCTAGTTAGCGGTTATTGAAAAAAGAATAAATTTCCAACATTAAGAAATTAGATTATCTTTGTGAAAAGGATTTTTTAATGAGTAAAATTGAACGAAATACGCAAGTTGATTTTTATAA
>JALVKK010000270.1:0-2412 GCA_027033875.1 Flavobacteriales bacterium | reverse complement strand
GCGAAGGCATAACAATGTATATACCCCATAGCGGGATTTGTGCCTAATTGTTTGGTTCGTTCTTCTTTGCACCGCAAAAATTCTGCGAATTTTTGTCGGTTGAAAAATTAAAAAATTCGCAGAAATTTTGCTATCTTTGGTGAGTAAATCAAAAATAAGAGAACATAAGCCCGCTACGGCGTATATACTAACCGTTAGCGGTTATTGAAAAAAGAATAAATTTCCAACATTAAGAAATTAGATTATCTTTGTGAAAAGGATTTTTTAATGAGTAAAATTGAACGAAATACGCAAGTTGATTTTTATAACAGAGTTATTGCTTTATTGAAAGAAGCTCGAAAAAATGTTGTTCAGGCTGTCAATAAAACAATGGTTTACACCTATTTTGAAATAGGAAGAATTATTGTTGAAGAAGAACAAAATGGAAAAGCGAGAGCTGCTTATGGAAAGCAAATTTTAAAAGGACTTTCTGAAAAGTTAAAGGCTGAATTTGGAAAAGGATTTTCGGTCGATAATTTAGAAAATATGCGGAGATTTTACTTGACCTATTCGATATCCGAAACACCTTCTCGGAAATCAACCATTGAAAAATCCGAAACACTGTCTCGGAATTTAAATCCCCCTGATTTTCAATTAAGTTGGTCACATTATCTGTTTTTAATGAAAATCGATAATCCCGATGAAAGAAAATTTTATGAAATAGAAGCAATAAATAACGGTTGGAGTTTAAGAGAATTAAGAAGACAATTTAATACTGCATTATTTGAACGATTAGTTTTAAGTCGTGATAAAAAAGGGGTTAAAGAACTTTCTCAAAAAGGTCAAATAATTACAAAACCGGAAGATACCATAAAAGATCCTTATATTCTTGAATTTCTTGGATTACCGGAAGAAAGTAAATACTCTGAAACAGAATTAGAACAAAAATTATTGACAAATTAGAGAATTTCTTACTTGAACTTGGAAAAGGATTTACATTTGTAGGAAGACAAGTTCGTTTTACATTTAATGAAAAACATTTTAGAGTTGATTTGGTTTTTTACAATAGAATTTTACAGTGTTTTGTATTGATTGACTTGAAAATTGGAGATATTTCACACCAAGATTTAGGACAAATGCAAATGTATGTGAACTATTACGACAGGAAAGTTAAACTTGAAAATGAAAATCCGACTATCGGAATTATTTTATGTAGAACAAAAGATGATGCATTAGTTGAAATGACTTTACCCGAAAATAATGAACAAATTTTTGCAAGTAATTATCTAACAGTATTACCAAGCAAAGATGAATTAAAGAAATTAATTAAAGCAAAAGAGTATGAATAACAACAAACCGCTAACACAGTGTATAAGTAATGGCGGGCAAAGTGCTAAAAATGAACAATATGCGTAAAATCAACAATAGTGCAATAACGAACAAAAGTGCGGAAAATCCCGCCACTACTCATACACGAGACCGTTAGCGGTCAGCTACCAACAAGAGAAAGATACAACTAAACAACAAAAATTTCATTCTGAAACCCTAATAAATACGCACAAAAAAATCCCGCGAATTTTACATTCGGATCACGCGGTGAATCATAAAACGAACCATCATCTAAATATTCATAACTATCCGTATCATACGGATCCACCCAGTTGCTATCTGTCCCACACCCGACTTCACCACTGGCACACGGCTGTCCGCTGGTATATTGCGGATGCATTGGGTGGGTCATACCTTCACAAGTGGCTGCATCGTTTCCCAAAGCTTCTGTACACTCCCGCTTAAAGGCACAAGCCATATCGGTATGGTCAACGCCGTTCAACGAACAATACCCCGTTCGCCCCGCCAAAGGATATGAATAATAATCACATTCCCCGTCTTGGTCAATATCTTCACATTGACCACAATCACCACTACTTCCTGCAACACAAGCATTGTTATTGGTAACTTTATTATGCACCACAAACCCATCAGCAATATAGGTATGATCGCCGTCCAGTTTGAAGTTATACAGTTGTGTTTCCGCCGATGCAAAATCCCGCGATTCAATGAAATCCCGCGAAATTTTTTCCAGTTTCACTTCACCGGTCTCGGTTATCAGCGTGTCGCCCACTGCCAGTTGCCCGATTTCGATATCCAACAAATGGACAGATTTCGCGAGTTTTGGGTCAAGGGCTTTCCAGCCGTCGGTAGTCATAAACGGATGCTCGGCGGTTACAAACGCCTGCCCGTCGTTAAAGGCGTACAGCGCTTTTTTGCCCAACAGCGGACGATGAAACCCGAGAACCGTATTCACACCGGAAATCCCGCGAATTTTTTCACCGATGCGGACCTCTTCAATATTTTTCTTACTACCGTCAGCCATCGTAATCTGTGTCCCCGCTACAAAACACGCCGAATAATCCACCACATCATGACACCCAT
>JALVKK010000269.1 GCA_027033875.1 Flavobacteriales bacterium | reverse complement strand
GACCTTCTAAAAAAGCCTTAAATCTGTTAAAAGAATACCAAATTTATAAAGACAGTCTTTTCGATGTCAGTAAAGTGAAACAAATTCAAGAACTGGAATCCAAATACCAAACCCAACAAAAAGAAGCACAAATCTTAAAACTGTCCAACGAAAATATCAAAAAAGAAGCGGCACTGGCTAAAACCCGGTTTATCATGTACGCCGTTGGGGGTACTTCGGTATTTTTACTGGGATTGGGATTCTTATTTTGGCAACGCCGCCGCCAGCAGCAAAAACTGGAAGTTCTGGCATCTGCCGTTAAAGCCGGTGAAGCTGAAAAACAACGTATTGGCAAAGAACTACACGATGGCATTGCCGGTTCGCTGATCAAACTGGTATATGAAACCGAGGGTGACAACCTCGATTTGTCTGACAAACTGCTTAAAACTTATAACGAAGTGCGTACGCTGTCGCACCAACTCAACAACACACCCATGCACGATGAAATCTTTGCCGACAGAATTGAGGAACTACTTCCTGAAAATTTACCGGACAAACAATTTAAAATCCATATCGAACCGCGAAATTTAAAGCTCCCCGAACCTTACGGCACGCATTTATACCGTATCATTCAAGAATTGATAGCCAACAACCTGAAATATGCCAATGCAACCGAAACTATCATCAATATTGTTCAAAAAGACGATACTTTGCATTTTGAATACAAGGATAACGGCATTGGAGCAGATGACATAAAAAAAGGTAACGGACTTAAAAATATTATGGATAGAGTCACTTTGATGAAAGGCGAATTGCAAATCCAAAGTGCCACTGATAAAGGATTTTTGCTTAATTTTACAATTCAAGACATCCTTTTGACAACCAAAATAAAACAACTCAATGAAACAAAAAACTACAAATATTCTTATAATTGACGACCATGAAGTCATCGTAGAAGGTTTAAAAATTCGCCTCAAAAAAATATTGGACAATGTTCAGTGCTATTATGCAAACAACGGACGTAATGCTTTGAGTTTGATTACCCAACAGTCTGTCGATTTGGTGATTTGCGATTTGAATTTCAGAAACGATTCAACACTGGACGGCTTTGAAATCATCAATAAAATTAAATACTTAAAACCCTCTGTAAAATCAATAGCGCATACTTCATTTGATACGTACAGGGTTATGAAAAAAGCTATAGAAAGCGGTTTTGATAGTTTTTTAGATAAAGGTTGCTCTTTTAAAGATTTTTCGGAAACAGTGAAAGGGGTATTACAACAGGGCAAATTTGAATCGGGAACGATGGAACGGTTAAAAAATAATCGTTATGAATATATCAAATCGGTTTTTAATGATTCTTTTTTCGGCATTTACAATTTGAGTAACCGTCAGATTGAGTTAATCTTATTTTGTGCGCAAACTACAGATAAGGAAGAGTTAGCGGAATTAATGAATATAAGTCCTACTACCGTAAATACACACTTCAGTCGTATTCTGGACAAACTAAAATTGTCTCACAGAAAAGAAATTGCTTTATTTGCCAAAGAGTTTAAAAGCGAACTGGAACGGTTGCTGGATTATTGAGGAATGAGGATTTTTTGAGTCCGGTGTCGGATGTCCGATGTTTTTAGGAGTGAGGAATGAGGAATTGAAAAGTAGGTCGCTGAGTGCCCCGACTTTAGTCGGGATGTATCGAAGCGCCGGGTTTGGAATTGATGATCACTAAACACTTCTATATTCTAATATATTTTCACATTCCACTTGAAGCGAAAAATTTTTCGTTTCAACTTTCAACTCATTAAACCCCCGCCTTAAACTGTTCCAAAAACCGCATATCATTTTCATAGAACATACGGATATCCGGTATTTGATACAAAAGCATAGCTATACGTTCGATACCCATACCAAAAGCAAACCCCGTATATCCTTCAGGATCAATTTCCATGTTTTTCAAAACGTTAGGGTCCACCATACCGGCGCCCATGATTTCCAACCAACCGGTACCTTTGGTGATACGGTAATCGGTTTCGGTTTCCAAGCCCCAGTAAATATCCACTTCGGCACTGGGTTCGGTAAAAGGAAAGTAGGAGGGACGCAAGCGGATTTTACTCTTACCGAACATTTCTTTGGTAAAATAAAGCAAAGTTTGTTTGAGGTCGGCAAAACTGACGCCTTTATCAATGTATAAACCTTCTACTTGGTGAAAAATACAATGCGAACGGGCGGAAATATCCTCGTTGCGATACACACGTCCGGGCGATATGGTACGGATAGGCGGTTTGTGTGCTTCCATATAGCGGGTTTGTACGGAAGACGTATGCGTGCGCAACAACCAATCCGGATTTTGCTGCAAAAAGAACGTATCTTGCATATCGCGCGCCGGATGATATTCGGGTAAATTCAATGCCGTAAAATTATGCCAATCATCTTCAATTTCCGGTCCTTCGGATACATTAAACCCGATATGTTTAAAAATCTCGATGATTTGATTTTTCACAATGGAAATAGGATGCCGGCTACCGATCTCAACAGGATACCCCGGACGAGTCAAATCCAATTCCGACGTTTTGTCTTCAACAACATTTTCAAGCGCTTCTTTCAAGCTGTTCACTTTTTCGGTTGCCGCTTGTTTGAGTTGATTGATTTTTTGCCCATAAGTTTTTTTCTCTTCGTTCGGTACGTTTTTAAATTCGGCAAACAATTGGTTTAAAATGCCTTTTTTACTCAAAAATTTGATGCGGAATGCATCCACTTCTTTGAGGTCTTTTGCCGTAAAATTCTTTACTTCTTCGAGATATTGGTCTATTTG
>JALVKK010000268.1 GCA_027033875.1 Flavobacteriales bacterium | reverse complement strand
CCTTCCAGCTTTTACCAACCCACAACCCGACTATTTCGTCCACATCAAATTCCATTTTTTTGACGCGTTTGATAGCTTTTTTCAATTGTTTGAGTTGCACGGCTTTTTTTTCGGGATTACCGGCACAGTCGTAGTGCGCCACAATAAAAATATACCGTGAATGGTGTTTATTAACCGAAATATCCAATCGTTTTTTTATGGCTTCAATCAAGGCTTTATCCTTGTTTTCGGCTAATATCTTAACCGGACCGGCTTCGGTAATCATATCGGGATAATCAATATCATAATGTTCAATGATCCATTCCAATACCGGCAATTGCGTCCGCCCGTCCATACAATTAATTACACCGGCAAATTTATCAATATCAAGATATTTCATAGTTGGTTATTTTGGTTTGAAAGCAAAGATAAGTATTATTGATGTTATTATTCATGCCAAAAACTTTTAACTTTCAACATTCAACTTTTAACTATTTTTTATTGTAAATTTGAGCAAACAAAATATCTCTTGTTATGAAAAAAAAACACATTATAGCCTTAGTACTTATAATTGTTGTAGTAGGCGGTTATTTTGGATATAGAAGTAGTCTGTCCGCAGAACAACGCAATCTCTTGAGTGTTTTGCCCGAAAATGCGGTTTATATTCTCAAAACCAACGAATTGACAGATACGTGGAAAGAAGTGTCGCAAACCAATATCTGGAAACATTTTATCAAAACCAAAGGTTTTGAATACCTGCAATCCGTCGATACCTTACTCAACAACAGCCTACTCGACAACAAAGCTTCCAAAGTCATTTTTAACAACCGCCCCACGGCTATGGCTGCTTATGTAACAAGTGCAACGACTTATGATTTCGTGTATGTTGTTGATTTACAACAGTCTGAATATATCAAAAAGATTTTAAACAGGCTTTTAAAACTGAGCGGCTCACACAAAGTCGTCAAATTGTCATACAACCAAACCAAAGTTTATAAGCTGGTTGATAAAAAGAAATCTGATAATACGATTTTTATCACAACGATTGATAATTTGCTCATTGCATCGTTTACATATAATTTGATCAAAAAAGTTTTGGACGAAAAAAGCAGGGTGCATTGGATCGAACAAACTGATTTTCAAACCATCGATGATGAATTAGGAGAAGGTTTGGTGCAATTATATTTGAATTACAAAGCTTTGCCACGGTATTTGCGTATTTATTTTGCCGATTTGTCGCAAGACAATCAAAAAATGATACAGCAGTTGGATTTGTCGGGATTTGACATTAGACATGAAGACGAACGCATACGTATGGAAGGCAAAACCATACTCGACTCAACACGATCTTATCTAAACGGCATGCTCGATGTAAAACCCGGAAAAATGGCATCTTTTGATGTCGTCAGCAACGAAACGGCTATGCTGACTACAATCGGTTTTAAAAATTTCGATTTGTTTTATCAAAGTTTACTCAACAGTTACACCGGAAAGGATAAGACCAAACGAACCGCTTACCGCCAAAATCTCAAAAAACTGGAAAAATTCTTAAAAATTGATTTGCAATCCGATTTGTTTGATTGGATAGGACAAGAAATAGCATTGGTCAAAATGCGATCTGACAATCCGCAACGTCCGGTTGACATGCTGTTGCTAATCCAAACAAACGATACGGATGACGCCCGCAAAGGTATGGTGCATATAGCCGAACAAATCCGGAAACGCTCACCTTTCAAATTTAAAACTTACAGATACAAAAATTTTGAAATCAACTATCTGCATCAAAAAACTTTTTTTAAAACCATTTTGGGTGATATGTTTGCCAAGATAGAAAAACCATACTATTCATTCATTGAAAACTATGTGGTGTTTAGTAATTCCGAACCGGTTCTCAAAAATTTTATCGATGACTATATAACCGGCAATACCTTGTCGCACAATAAAGATTTTATGGATTTTAAAGACGAATTTAACAACAAATCCAATGTGTTTGTATATCTGCATATGCCCAAATTATACGATATTATGCGTCAATCTTTGACGACAGAAGCCAAAACCTCATTAGACGAAATGAAAGATTTGTTGTTGAGTTTCAGCCGAATAGGTTTACAATTGGTCAGCAAAGCCGAAGATTATCAAACTAAGCTCATCATAGATCACGATGAAAAAGCTCTTCAAAAAGAACGCACCGCCCAAATGGCAAAAAAGGTGGATAAAAGCATTCACAACCGTTTTGTAGAAGATTTGCAATTCAAAATATTTTTTCCGGACAGTTTAATAATTGCCGATGGTAAATACAAACAGTTTCATGCCGACGGTACCACGCTGAAAGTAGAAGGGCAAGTCAAAGACAACCTGCCTTACGGTATTTGGCGGACTTATTACGAATCCGGTAATCTGCAAAGTGTTGCCAATTACGACGACGGTGAAGTAGAGGGCGATTTTTATTATTATTTTGACAAAAAACCGAAAAAATTGATGATTCAAGCCCGTTTTGACCAGGATTTGTTAGATGGCGAATATATAGAATATTGGGACAACGGCGCCATCAAAGCCAAATTGCAGTACAAAAACGGTAAACTGCACGGCGAAGCCCTGTATTATTTTCCGACCGGACAACTCAAAACCAAAGGTAAATACCGTAACGGTGAGAAAAAAGCTAAATGGCTGTTTTACAACAAGAAAGGAGAGATTGTCGGTAAAAAACGTTACTCCGGATTTTTGTTTTGAAATTAATTTTACACATAGTTTGTAGCAGAGACGCCCAAATTGGGCGTCTCTGCTACAAAATTGCACTACAAAAAGTGCAATT
>JALVKK010000267.1 GCA_027033875.1 Flavobacteriales bacterium | reverse complement strand
TTGGCTGATAATTGGTTTGTATCACCGGCATTTGAAATTGAAAACGGTGGTAAATTAGACCAAATCAGTTATATGTTTTCCGGCTATTCGGTTCCGCAAGCTGACGACATGATTGCCATTTACTTACTTCAAGGTTCGCAAGACCCTGATATGGCAACGCAAGTACTGCTTTTTGATTTTAGAGGTTCTGACTATGTAGCTGATTATAATTACAGAACCAAAACAAATATTGACTTACCGCCATATAACGGATTAAGCTATTTTGCCATAAGGTATAAAAACAGCAATGCCAGTTCAAACTGGTTAACAGTTCATTTTGACGATATTTCTATCAGTGGAAATACAGGAAGCCTTAATGATATTTTATCAAATGGTATAAATATTTACCCAAATCCGGTATATAATGAATTACACATTAATACTCATCAATTATTTATAAACTCAATCAAAATAGTTGATAATTCGGGACGTATTTATTTTAATACTAAAATAAACACCTATGACCATATTAAATTAGATGTATCAAAGTTAAATAATGGTCTATATTTTATAAACATAGACACTAAAAACGGTTTAGTTTCAAAAAAGATAATTGTTCAAAAATAGTCAGAAGCTGATAAAATGCTATTTAACTCGATAGATTTTGCCGTTTTTTTACCGATTGTTTTTTTACTGTATTGGTTTGTTGCCAATAGAAATTTAAAACTCCAAAATCTATTGATAGTTGTAGCAAGTTATGTGTTTTATGGCTGGTGGGATTGGCGATTTTTGTCTTTAATTTTATTTAGTACCATTGTTGATTATTCGGTTGGATTGGGTTTGAAAAAACAAAAAAAGCCTTTCAAAAGAAAACTATTACTTTGGTGTAGTCTTGTTGTAAATTTGGGACTTCTCGTTTTTTTTAAATACTGCAATTTTTTTATAGAAAATTTTGCAGTTGTGTTCAAATTTTTCGGTCATTCTATCAATTCGCAAGGCTTAAATATCATTTTACCGGTCGGGATTAGTTTTTACACCTTTCAAACATTGAGTTACAGCATTGATGTTTACAAAAAGAAACTTGAACCTACAGAAGACTTTGTGGCTTTCATGGCATTTGTAAGTTTCTTTCCCCAATTAGTTGCCGGTCCTATTGAACGCGCCGCACATTTGTTACCGCAATTTTTTAAAAAACGTCGGTTTGAATATGATAAAGCCGTAGATGGATTACGTCAGATTTTATGGGGATTGTTCAAAAAAATAGTTATAGCCGATAATGCCGCTCAAATAGTAAATACTGTTTTTAAACATTCGGCTGATTATTCGGGAAGTACTTTATTTTTAGGTGCCTTTTTCTTTGCCTTCCAAATTTACGGTGATTTCTCAGGCTATTCGGATATTGCCATAGGAACGGCTCGATTATTCGGATTTGATTTGATGAAAAATTTTAATTATCCTTATTTTTCAAGAGATATAGCCGAATTTTGGAGAAGATGGCATATTTCGTTATCAACTTGGTTTAGAGATTATTTGTATATTCCGTTGGGAGGAAGTCGGGGTAGTAATTGGAAAAAAATCAGAAATATTTTTATAATTTTTATCATAAGTGGATTTTGGCATGGTGCTAACTGGACTTTTATTGTTTGGGGAACACTAAACGCCTTATATTTTTTGCCGTTAATGTTGCTTAAAAAAAATAGAATCCATACGAATACAGTAGCAGAAAAAAGGCTTTTGCCAAACTTAAAAGAACTTTTTCAAATGAGTATTACTTTCATTTTAACCGTCTTAGCTTGGGTGTTTTTTAGAGCAAAAAATATAGATCAGGCTTTACATTACCTGTCCGGAATTTTCTCCAAATCGTTATTTTCTTTACCTGAACATATTCATAATTTGAGAAGTGTTCTGTTACTCATATTATTATTTACAATAATTGAATGGATAGGCAGACATGAAGCTTATGCTATTGCTAAATTGGGTTACAGTATGAAAAAACCGATAAGATATGCCATATATTATGCAATCATAATAGCAATATTATGGTTTTCCGGAGAACAACAGCAGTTTATTTATTTTCAATTTTAAATTTCATAATGAAAAAGTTTATCTGTAAAATATCAATTTTTATTATTTTTTTCATCGTATTCAATTATGTTTTTGTTTGGTTTTATGAAACACCTTTAAGACGAAAAATCAAACAAGGGACGTATGTTAAACAACTAAAATGGAATGATATACATCAGTATAAAAATTATTATGATATTGTTATATTAGGATCCAGTAGAGCTTATTGTTCATACAATCCCGTAATAATAGATAGTGTTACAAATTTGCATTCTTATAATATGGGAACCGGATCTCAGAATATTACGGAGACATATTATATGCTCAAAGAAATCTTTAAATATCAAAAACCGAAATTTGTTATTTATGAGATATTTCTTCCTTCTTTTAAAAACACTCCGGACTATTTTCATGTCTTTACAAATGCAAAATTTATGTCAAAAAACAGTAAATATGATATGATATTTAATGGTTTCGGCAAAGAAGGTATAGCAAATATTCTTTTGCCCGCGTTAAAATATATCCCTTATCTAAAAAATAATCTCAGTGATATTTTTAAACCTGAAAATCAGATACTTGATAATACAAAATGGATAAAGGGATATGCTTATTCCAATGATATTGCCGACTCGTTAACTACCTCAAAATTTCCGCCGATTTCAAATTTTTATAACACAAAAGTTTCATCTGAATGGATAGAAAATAAGATTAAATCATTAAAAAAAATATGTCAAAAAAATAATGCCAAAAT
>JALVKK010000266.1 GCA_027033875.1 Flavobacteriales bacterium | reverse complement strand
ATAAACAGATGAAATATATCATAACAGGCGGAGGTACCGGCGGACATATTTTTTCGGCAATAGCCACGGCAAAGGCATTAAAAAAACAAGATATTGAGGCCGAATTTTTATTTGTAGGCGCTAATGATTATATGGAAAAAGAAATTGTTCCGAAAGCCGGTTTTGATTTTGTAGGAATGGACATTCATCGTATGAACCGGTTTCAAAAGTGGAAGAACTACATTATGCCTTATGAGATACTCAAAAGTTTGTTTCAATCCTTTCGATTAATCAAGAAATTTCAACCTCATGCCGTAGTCGGGACGGGTGGTTTTGCAACCGGACCGGTTTTGTTTGCGGCTCAACTCAAAGGTATTCCTACTTTTATACAAGAACACAATGCCTATCCGGGAATAACGAATCAACTTTTAGCCAAAAGAGCAACACGCATACATACAGCATATAATAGTATTGAAAAATATTTTGATAAAAGCAAAATTTTGCTCACCGGCAATCCCGTACGTGATGAATTTTACCAAACACCTCCTTCAAAAGAGGATGTTGCCGGCAAATTCGGTTTTAAGCCGGAGTTGCCAATAGTATTGATGATTGGCGGAAGTCGCGGCGCCGAACCGATGAATAAAGCCATTGAAAAAATAATACCGGAATTGCGTATGGCAAATATTCAATTGATTTTTCAAACCGGCAAAAAACTTTATGATAAGTATAAACATTACGATAATGAATTTGTTCGTGTGCTGCCTTTTATCGACAATATGCTTACGGCTTATGCCGCTGCCGATTTGGTTATTTCCCGTTCCGGTGCTATGAGTTTTACGGAACTAGCTTTGTTAAAAAAAACGGCAATATTAGTGCCTGATCCTAATTTTGAACAAGATCATCAAACCAAAAATGTCATTGAAATTGTCAAAGAAAATGCCGCGGTTTATATTAAAGAAACAGAACTGCAAGATAAGTTATGGTCTGTTATCCGTAACATTATTAATGACAAAGAGTTGCAAAATACATTAAGCCAAAACATCAAAAAAATGGCATTTCCGCATGCTGCCGAAGATATTGCTCGGGATATAATCAAATATGCCAAAGTGTTGAAAACAAAGGAATAATACGATAATTTCAACTATCGGAGATATCCTTAATCCATGTACGGCGACGTTTGTGTTGCCGGTGTTCGTAGTTTTTCCAATTGGATATGACATTAAGATTATCTTCAAACACACCGGTGGTTTCAATATCCGTTATATTGTTGTCTATCATAGCTTTGTGCAGTGCGTCAAATAACATTACGGCTACGCCTTTGGAGTCGTATTCGGGAATAACGCCTGTCAGTAAAGTGTCAATAACTTTGGGGTGTTTCATGGCTTGCATGATATGATACCAACCAAACGGAAACAATTTGCCATTGGCTTTTTTTACGCCTTCGGAAAGGGATGGTATGGCAATCAAAAAACCGACAATTTGATCTTTGTCTTTGACAAAAAAAGTAAATTTAGGGTCTAAAACACTAAAATATTTGTTTTTATAATAATTTTTCAATTCATCATTCAACTCTATAACATAAGGCAAATGAGCAAAAGCTTTGTTTAAAATTTGAAATGCTACATCGGCATAAGATTTGAGTTCAGATTTGTTTTTCGGAGAAAAAACTTCATAACCGAAACGGCGTTTGAGCAATGCTGCACCGCGTTCCCCTTTTTTGACCGGTTCGTCTGTCAATTTCAAACGAAACTCTATCCAATCGTTTTCTTTTTCAAAACCGTATTTTTGCATTAAAGTTTTGTAGTAAGCCAGATGATAGACTGAAGCAATAGAAGGTAATTCTTCAAAGCCTTCAATCAGCATACCTTGGGTATCGAGATTGGTAAAACCCAAAGGACCGTGTACTTTTTGCATGCCTTTATTTTTAAGCCAATCAATAGCGGTATCCATTAACAATTCAAATCCTTTTTCATCATTATATGTCTCCAAACCGACAATTCGTCCGTAAGCCTGTTCTGTTTTTTCGTTGTATTTATGATTAATTGCAGCTGCAATACGCCCGATTGGTCGCCCTTTCCAATAAACCACCCATTTTTGTAAATCGACAAATTTTAAAGCCGGATGTTTGGTCCACATTTTGCGTTCGTCCGATTTGATTGAGGGAAGCCAATATGAATTGTCTTTGTATAAAATGTAAGGAAAATTGATAAAATCCTTAAATATTTTCGGATTATCCGCAGTTTTTATTTCGTATTTTGACGGCATAATATTTTATTGTTTCGCAAAAAGGTAAATGTATAAAAATATTTTATAATTGAGAATGATATTTTTTTCTTAGTTTTACAACTTAATACAGTCAAATGTAATTATCGTTTTATTATTAGCTTATTTTGATACTATTTCTTAATCTCAAAACAGTTATCATGAACAAAATACTTTTTTCAATTATTATGTTTTTTTCATTGCAAATTCAAGCTCAATTTGTCGAAAAACCTTTTCGTCATCTTGTTGAAAAAGAACGAGTTGCTGCTTTGAACCGGCTATTGAAACAGGCTTTGGCTGATACCGGCAATTATGATATCAAATTTCATCGATTGACATTGAATCCATCATTGACTACCCGTGATTTAACCGGAGAAGTGATGACCTATTTTGTGCCAAATCAAAATATGACAACAATGGAATTTGATTTTAATGACCAAATGACTGTCGATAACGTAGTTTGGCATAATCAAAATTTAACTTTTTTGCAACAAGATAACAGGCTGATTATCAACCTTTCGCAAACATTACCAGCCGGTAGTATAGATTCAGTAAAAATCTCTTATCAAGGAGTGGTACCCGATACGGGTTTGTCTTCTTATACCGTATCGACTCACGGTAATAATGTTCCGGTTGTCTGGACGCTCTCCGAACCTTACGGTGCGCGCGACTGGTGGCCTTGCAAACAAGATTTGAACGATAAAATTGATTCGGTAGATGTCATTATCAATTACCCGCAAACAGTCGGCGGCGAAACGATGACAGCGGTTTCCAACGGACTTTTGACGAGCGAAACGGTCAGTAACAATACTAAAACTTCCGTATGGAAACATCGGTATCCCATAGCTGCATATTTGATAGCTTTTGCCGTTACCAATTACGATAAGTTTACTATAAATGCCGGTATAAATCAAAGTTTCCCGATTGATAATTATGTGTATCCCGAAAACTTATCAACCGCGCAAACAAATACCGCTTCGCATTTAGATGTGATGAATTATTTTGAAAACACCTTCGGAGCATATCCTTTCAATCAGGAAAAATACGGACAAATTCAGTTTGGCTGGGGCGGAGGTATGGAACATCAAACGGCTACTTTTTTGGTTAGTTACCAGCGTTGGTTAGCGGCTCACGAATTGGCACACCAATGGTTTGGCGATGCACTTACTTGCGGTTCGTGGCACGATATTTGGCTCAACGAAGGTTTTGCAACGTATAGTGAAGCTCTGACAAGAGAGGCGCTCGACGGACAAGCGGCTTTTGACAGTTGGAAAGAAAATGTTACAAATGATATCACTTCCATGCCCGGAGGCTCAGTATATGTACAAGACACTACCGATGTGTGGCGTATTTTTAACAGCAGACTTTCATACCATAAAGGCGCAATGGCTCTCAATATGTTACGATTAAAATTAACTGATACCGATTTTTTTCAAGCCATTGGAAATTATGTAAACAATCACAAATTTCAATATGTTTTAACAGACGATTTACGTCAAGAATTGGAATCACAATCCGGACAAAATTTGACGGAATTTTTTAACGATTGGATTTACGGTGAGGGTTATCCTACTTACAATATTACGGTAACTCGCATCGGATCGGGACTCTATGATGTTTTGGTCAATCAAACAACTTCGCATACATCGGTCGATTTTTTTGAAATGACTTTACCGTTTAAATTCACCGGTAATGCCGGCAATACTTATGAAACCATATTGGATAATACTTCCAACGGACAACATTTTACGGTTAATACCGGGTTTGAAGCTACAAATGTTGAATTTGATGCACACAATGATATTGTTAAAGGACAAACAAGCTTAAATACCATATTGGCGGTTGATATTTTGAATGATACTGATATTAAAATGTTTCCTAATCCGGCACAAAATTTCCTAAATATTTACAACAATGATATCAATATCCGAAAAGTAACAATTCTAACACCAAACGGACAAGAATTGTTAGCGGTATCGCAAAATTTTCAGCGGATTGATGTCAATGATTTGAAAAAAGGACTATATATCGTAAAAATAGAAACGGATAAAGGAATTTATGTTAAGAAAATGATTAAGAAGTAACCGGTAGCAAGAGAAACATTGAAAATGCATACTTATTTTGGAGGAAGCGGGACTAATAATTTATCAAACTTAATGTTCTTAATTTCTTAATGTTGAAAAATCCTCTTTTATTCAAATTAAAACAGAATTATTGTATAAAATTTACAACAATTATCAAAGAATAAAATATAAATTGAAGTAGAATAAATCCTCAATTTCTCAATAAAATGGAATATTTCGAAATAGCATCAATCATAGTCGTTATGACAGCCGTATTCGGTTATCTGAATGAAAAATATCTGAAATTGCCTACTACAATAGGCTTGATGTTGATAGCCATAATCTTTACATTGATAACCATTGTGTCGAGTTATATCGATCCGGTTTTGTTCAACCACCAGAAAGAACTGATTAGTCAAATCGATTTTTCGGAAGTTTTACTCGATATGATGTTGAGTTTTATGCTGTTTGCCGGCGCTATGCATACCAATTTTGAACAGCTCAAAGTTCAAAGGCGTCCGGTTTTGGGATTTGCTTTTATAGGTACTTTGATTTCCACTTTTTTAGTTGGCGGTTTAATCTTTTTTGCTTTGCAATTTTTAGGTTTTCAAGTACCCTTCATATACACTTTATTATTCGGCGCATTGATTTCGCCTACCGACCCTATTGCAGTTCTCGGCATCTTAAAAAAGATAGGAATAGACAAGAAAGTAGAGACCGTTATAGTCGGCGAATCGCTTTTTAACGACGGAATAGGGGTTGTCATTTTTTTAAGCATTTTTAAAATTGCCAAACAAGGAGTCGCAAATTTTCATGTTACCGATGTGTTCAAATTGTTCGGTATAGAAGTTTTGGGTGGTATAGCTTTGGGCTTGGCATTGGGGTGGATAGCTTATATTATGATGAAAACCATCGATAATTTTGATGCCGAAGTTATGGTAACTTTGGCTTTGGTTATGGGCGGCACCGTATTGGCGCACAAGATTCACGTATCTGCTCCTTTGACAATGGTAACCGCCGGATTGGTCATCGGAAATGATACCGTACGAAATAACGCCTTGAGCGAAATTACCGAAGTTTACGTCGATAAATTTTGGGAATTGGTCGATGTGTTGCTCAATACGATTTTGTTTGTCATGATTGGTATGGAATTGTTGGTAGTCTCTTTCGATTTTGATTTAGTAATTGCGGGTGTTATTGCCGTTATTATAGTTTTGATCAGCCGGTATTTGTCAGTCAAACCTCTGTTGACTTATTTTGAACGTAAAATAAAATTTATTCCCAAAACGGATTTTATCATGACGTGGGGCGGTTTGCGGGGCGGTATTTCCATTGCACTGGCATTGAGTATCCCCGAAGATATGTATCGTAATTTATTTCTGGTTATGACTTATATGATTGTTGTGTTTTCAATTTTAGTACAAGGATTATCTTTGGGAAAATTGGTAAGAAAATATAAATAATTGCATATAAAATTCTGTATCAAGATATAATTTATTGATGTTTTTTTTGCCAAATAACAGCAACCCAAACAATCCAAAAAGGAAAACTGATGTAAAACATCCTTGATTTTGCCGCTAAAAGACTGTTGCCGACAAGGTAAATCAGAAAAAATAAGAGAAGGAAATATAAAGGAAAAGGTATTTCTTTTGTGATTTTTCTAAAACCGGCAAAACTCCAAAGAATGATAGAAATGATAAAAAAATTGGGTATAGTATAAATGATATTTCTAGGTTCGTCCAAAAATGGTCCGGCAATAAATAAACGATAAAGATTTGATAACCAATTTCTAAAATATTTTACCGGTTTGTTTTTAATATTATTCAAAGCTATTTTTTTTAAAGCATCGTCCATAGCCACTGCAGGCATTTTGTTAATAATACTGTCAACTTCATGCCGGTGTAAATCTGATTGCAACAATTTTTCAGGCGTTATAAATCTGCCGTCTTCGCTTTCGTAAGTTGTACTCATCAAATATAATGACAGACCGCCGGCATTACTCCAGTAGTAATACTTACCGGTTAGTGTGTAAGTGTAGTATAAATAGGGAAGGCTAAGTAATAATGACAAAATCAAAGCCCATAAAGATTTACGGATATAACCGTGACGGGTAAAAAATACCAAAATAGCAGTAATATCAGTAAAACGGGTATAATATAACCAAAAATAACCTTTGTTATCATCAAATAAAAAATACTGAATCCAAACCAAAAAATGTTTTTAAAAGAGTGTTTGTGTTCGTAGAAATTTTTAATGCTGAGATAGACAATTAAACTGATTAAAAACCATGTAAACGGTTCGGTTAAAATTTTTGGCAACATACGGTAAAGCGGATAATAAAAACCCAATATGCCGGTAAAAAGAAATGCTTTTTTGTAGTCAAAAAAGTAGCATAAAGATTGATATGTCAATATCAAAGACAGGTAAATAGCGACAGCATTAAATAATAATATAATTATATCAGGTGCATTTAATTTGATAAAAATACTTAAAACAAGAGGATAGCCAGGCCCGTTCCACAAATTGATGTTCGGAGGAGGTGGTGAATAGTAACCGTTGAGAATATTGTGTGCAAACATCAAATAACGCGATTCGTCTCCTACATAATAAGGTTTTTTAAAAACTAAAATAATCAGTGCATATAAAAACAGAAAGGGCAAAAATAATATGATTGATTGCCTGAATTTAAATTTTTTAAAAAAATAATTGATAAACATTTATAAAACAATTGATATCAATGTGATAATTAAAAATCCTATACTTGATAAAAGGACATAAGAAGGTAAAACCAAAAAAGTAATTTTAAGTATGTTTTTCAATATCCTTTGCCGGTAAAATTTTAATGTTGATAAGAATAAATAATATATAAACCATAGTTCAATTAAAAAAGAAATTAAAAAATCTATTGGTAACGGAAGGAGATTTTGGCTGATAAGTTTTACCGTTAAAACCAAAAAATATACACTTTGTACGTAAAAAATAAAAACTAAAGTTTCGATATAAGTATGTTTTTTTGAATAAAAAAATTGAAACAACAAAGCTAAGACCGGTAATATAAAGAATAAAGCCAGACTGATTTTTGAGATGATAGCTTTTTGTAATTGTTTGCGTGAAGCAGCATCTCGGAACAATAAATAAATACGTTTGGCAAATTTGACCGCCATTTGATTGTATATAGTATTTTCAATCCCTATTTTTTGGAGGGTTTCTTCGTCGGAAAGTACTTTGTAAACATCATTCCCGACTATTGTATATATACTAATTACTTTTTCAAAAAAACCGTAATCTTTAAATATTTTCTTATAATTAATAACCGGATAATAAACGTAATAAATTCCTTTGGTATGTAAATACTTATTTAAATCGTCATAATTAAAAAATCCGAATTTTATGATGCCATTGTGTAAAGACATTTTTTTTGGAGCATGATCAAGTATGCTTTGCAATAAACTATCTTTTCTTTTTTTTGAAATTGTTTTGTTTTTTAATTGTCTGATAAAACCGATTTTAAGATTGATAGAGTCAAAATATTTTGTGTAATTGACTTTGGATTCGGATATGGTAAGGTCTGTGTTAATAAAATCCGGATTTGATTCTTGATGAAAAAAATCAAACAAACCGCTCAATAAAAAATACAAAATGCTGATTTGTAACAAAAACTTAAAAGGGTTATTGTACGAAACTCTTTTACCGGAAATGTATTCTGACGGAACTTTGCCAGGATATCTAATCAAATAGATAATTGTACGCCAAATTCGACCGTCTAAGGTAAAAAAATTAGATATGAAATTACTGAAATACAAGCTGATACTTAATGGACGGTTGTCATTTTTTTGCCCGCAAT
>JALVKK010000265.1 GCA_027033875.1 Flavobacteriales bacterium | reverse complement strand
TGGTCAATTCGTTAAAATAACGAACGCCGTAAGTTTTGATCCAAGTATCAACTTGTTGTTGTAAGGTCTTGACAGGCATAATATTACATTTTCTACAAATATCATATAAAAAATGAATAATTCAAAGGCTTTTGTAAAATTGTGTTAGTTGGATGAGGGATAAGGGATAAGGGATAAGGGATAAGAGATGAGAGATAATTGAAAATTGATAATTGTTGATGAGTTTGTTGAACTGAATTTCCTCAATTCTTCAGCCCCGTAGGGGCGACCCGGGTCGGGAGAACCGTAGCAATACTGAAAATGGTTTAAATTCGTCAATACCTGATAGGTTTCCCAAACCTGACAGGTCTGGCAAAAGAAAATATAAATAGCAAAAGAAAATATAGGAGATATGCCGTCGGGGTCGGGAGAACCACAACGGAGCGGATAAACAATCAATAAACCGGCGCTTCGGTACATTCCTCACTACGTTCGGAACACTCAGCGACCTACTTTCTTTCCTCAATTCATCAAATTAGAAATTAGAAGTGTTAAGCAATCACTATTATCACAGATCGCTCCTACGGAGCTTTCATATTTTTTTTAATCCTAATTTGCTACAAACAGGGCGCCCCTTTGGGGCTGAACTTTCCAAAATTAAGCGGTAACTTTCAACATTTCACTTTCAACTTTCAACTTGTATCCTCAATTCTTCAAAAAAAATCCTTAAATTCGCAATCCTCAAAATCATGAAGTAAATGAATAAGAAACTAATAATCATAGCCCTCGGTGGTAATGCTTTGCTCAAAAACGGTCAAAAAGGCAGCATCAAAGAACAAAATTTGAATGTCAGAGAAACATTAAACAGTTTACTACCGATCATAAAACAAGGCAACGATTTAATCATCACACACGGTAACGGTCCGCAAGTCGGTTTTATATTGCTAAAAAATGATGCGGGTGAACAGATATACAACATACCGCAAGTTCCTCTGGACGTAGCAGTTGCCGATACACAAAGTGAAATAGGTTATTTGATTCAAAGTGAGCTGTTTAGTTTGTTGCATCAAAATAATATCAAACGCGAAATTATTTCTACCAATACCATGGTTAAAGTTTCAGCGACAGATCCGGCTTTTGATAATCCGACCAAACGAGTCGGCAAAACTTACTACGATAAATCGGAAGTTGAAAAATTACAAAATGAGAAAGGCTGGATATTCAAACAAGAAACCAAAAAGGGTAAAACCGGGTGGCGACGAGTCGTACCGTCCCCCAAACCGATTGATATCATCAGTAAGAATACCATAAATACACTGGCTCGAAATGGCGCTATAGTTATTGCAGTAGGTGGTGGCGGTGTGCCTGTTACCATTGAGGGTAATATCATGCACGGAGCCGAAGCCGTTATCGATAAAGATTTGGCTACTGCCCTACTCGCCAAACAAATACATGCCAACCAATTTATCATCCTGACAGACGTTCCGTTTGTTTACCTCGACTACGGAACAGAACAACAACAAGCCATTCATACATTAGGTGTCAACGAAGCAAAAAAATATTTGAAAGAAAGCAAATTCGGGGAAGGAAATATGGCACCAAAAATTCAAGCTGCTATCGATTTTATAGAAGCAGGCGGCAAAGAAGTTTTGATAACGGACTTGAATGGCATTAAAAATCAAATCGGGACTAAAATAGTTAAAAGTTAAAAGTTGCACTTCGGCAAGCTCAGTGACCGAATGTTAAAAGTTTGTGTCTGAAAGAATTTCTTAGAAATTAACAAGTAATTTGCTTAATAATTTCGTACTTTTGTCAATTAATACAGATATTGAATGATCCAAATACCGGAACAATTAAAAGAATTACTACAAAACACCAAGCAAAGTGCCATAATCATACATCGCAATCCGGATGGTGATGCATTGGGAGCCGGTTTAGCTTTACAAGCATTTTTACAAAAAAATAATATCAAAACTTATATCATTTCACCTAATGAAATCCCCAATTACCTAAATTGGCTTCCGGGTATCCGTGAAGTTTTGATTTATCAATATCAAACAAAAGAAGTTCAGAATATCTTACACAACACCCGCCTGATTTTTACTTTGGATTTTAACGACTTGTCTCGTGCCGGTAAGGATTTTGGAAAATTCATCAAAACTTTAAATGATAAAACTTATGTCATGATTGACCATCATTTGGAACCTTCCGACTATGCGCAATATAAGTTTTCCGATTCTTCCAAAAGTTCGACCAGTGAAATGGTTTATGATTTCATCACAGCCATGAACGGTCAAGATATTATTGATAAAAATATGGCAACGGCTTTGTACACAGGTATTTTGACCGATACCGGCTCGTTCAAATTTCCGAATACCACCTCTCAAACCATGCGAATTGCTGCCAATTTAATGGATAAAGGTATCAATCACAACGCCATACAAATCAAGATATACGATTCTTTTTCGTTAAACAAATTGCATTTGTTGGGTGAAGCGCTCAACAAATTGGTATTTTTGCCTCGGTACAAAACCTCGTATATTGCATTGAGTAAAGCCGATTTGAACAAACACCATTATCAAAAAGGTGATACCGAAGGTTTTGTCAATTACGGTTTATCACTCGAAGAAGCTGATTTTGCTGTCATGTTTCTGGAAAATGAAAAAGAAGGCGTGCGTATTTCCTTTCGTTCCAAAGGCAATTTTCCGGCAAACGAGTTTGCCAAAAAATACTTTAACGGCGGAGGTCATCTCAATGCTGCCGGTGGCAGAACCAAAAAAAGTTTAAACGAAACAGTACAAATATTTTTAGAAAAATTGCCGGAATTTTACAA
>JALVKK010000264.1 GCA_027033875.1 Flavobacteriales bacterium | reverse complement strand
ATAATGCCAATCCTATGACACCCAACGCAATGACGGAACCCCAACCTGATTTTTTATTTTCCGTTTCCACAGTTGTTACCGCTTCTTGTTTTACAGTCGTTTTTTTACTGACCGGAAGCGGTTCCGGTGGCCAATTTATTTGACCCTTATAGGTTACCATTGCCCGTTTTATAATATCATCTTCCATATCGATATGAAAATTTTCAGATTTTCCCATATCTTCGAGCAAATGTGCCAAATTATTACCATACAAACGACTGGCTTGTGCCGGCATTTGACTTACTTTTCCGGCAATGGTAACAGCCTGATCGGTTGTATAAACTTCATTCGGTTTGGTCAAAACGCAATTACCACCCGAAGATGCTGCCAAATCAATTATAACCGAACCCGGTTTCATCGCTTTTACATGATAATCCAACCACAATTTCGGGGCAGGTCTGCCGGGAATCTGAGCGGTTGTAATCACGATATCCACCTCTTTGGCTTGTTCTTCAAAAAGTTTCATTTCGGCATCGATAAAGGCTTGACTCATCACTTTTGAATAACCGCTTGCCGTAGAACCGTCCTCTTCTATATCAACCGTCAAAAACTGCGCCCCCATACTGTTGATTTGTTCGGCAACTTCTTTTCTGGTATCAAAAGCACGTACAATAGCGCCGAGAGAATTTGCAGTTCCTATTGCCGCTAATCCGGCAACCCCGGCACCAATAACCAATACTTTGGCCGGTTCTACTTTTCCGGCAGCCGTGATTTGACCGTTTAAAAATCGCCCGAAATATCCGGCTGCTTCAATAACCGCCCGATATCCGGCTATATTCGCCATAGACGACAAAACATCCATTTTTTGCGCCCGCGAAATTCGAGGAATAGCATCCATGGCAATGGCATTGATACCTTTATCTGCCAGTTTTCTTAATAATTCCGGATTCGTAGCCGGATAAAGAAAACTCAGCAAAACACTGCCTTTTTTCATCTTCTCTATTTCCATATCCGTAGGTGGTTGCACCTTTAATACGATAGAGGCTTGTTGATATAAATCATTGACATCTTTTACGATACTTGCACCGGCATCGAGATAATCCTGATCAGAATAGTTGGCTTTCAGTCCGGCACCGCTTTCAATTACGACATCAAAACCTTGCTTTTGCAAACGTTCAATATTCTTGGGTGCTACGGCAACCCGCGATTCACCCGAACTTATTTCTTTCGGAATAGCTATAATCATAATCTGTATTTTTTGTCAAACAAATTTAATGTAATTAATGTTACTAAACAAAATTTTTTATCATTTTTATTTTATCAAATATACGAAATATATTTTTTGCAACTATATTTGAAAGAACTTCCTAATATCAGCGACCCGATACCGACGAAAAAGTCTATCAGGCATCGGACATCTGTCATCAGACATCTAAATAACCAAAAAAAACACTAATTTTGCATTCAAATCATAAAAACTAATCAAAATGGCTTTTAACTTACGCAATAGAAATTTTTTAAAATTATTGGATTTTACACCCAAAGAAATCAAATTTTTACTGGATTTATCCGCCGACCTTAAAAAAGCTAAATATGCCGGCACCGAACAGCAACTGCTCAAAGGTAAAAACATTGCTTTGATATTTGAAAAAGCATCAACTCGCACCCGCTGTGCTTTTGAAGTTGCCGCTCATGACCAAGGTGCGAATGTTACATATTTAGGTCCTACCGGCTCGCATATCGGCAAAAAAGAAACCATGAAAGATACCGCTCGTGTTTTAGGACGTATGTATGACGGTATCGAGTACCGCGGCTATGGACAAGATGTTGTGGAAGAACTCGGTAAATATGCCGGCGTACCGGTTTGGAACGGACTGACCAACGAATACCACCCCACCCAAATCCTTGCCGACTTTTTGACCATGCAAGAACACTCTGATAAACCGCTACATCAAATGGCTTTTGCTTATCTAGGAGATGCCCGCAACAATCTTGGCAACTCGTTGATGATAGGCGGTGCCAAAATGGGTATGGACGTGCGTTTAGTTGCTCCGGAAGATTTACAACCCGAAGAAGAATTGGTGGAAAAAGCTATGGAAATAGCCCAACAAACAGGCGCTAAAATCACCATTACCGACAACGTCAGCGAAGGGGTTAAAGGTGTTGACTTTGTTTATACGGATGTTTGGGTTTCTATGGGCGAACCCGAAGAAGTTTGGAAAGACCGTATAGGTAAACTTCTACCCTACCAAGTCAATGCCGACTTAATGGCAAAAACAGGCAATCCCAACACCAAATTTATGCACTGCTTACCCGCCTTTCACAACCGCGACACACAAGTAGGCGAAGAGATTTATCAAAAATTCGGTATCAGTGCCATGGAAGTAACCGAAGACGTATTTGAAAGTAAGCAATCCATCGTTTTTGACGAAGCCGAAAATCGCTTACATACCATCAAAGCCGTAATGGTTGCAAGCCTTGGAAAATAATCACAAAAATAAAAAACAGCCGGTTCATCTGCCGGCTGTTTTTTTTTATTAAAACTTATATCCGAATTTAAGACCGAAACTGCCATAACCGGCATTCAAACGATGCGTTCGAAAATCAACCTGCCAAGCTGTATATAAATCCAGAGTCCATTTCTTTTTGATAACCCACTGATAACCCAAATTTAAACCACCTGTTGCATACACAACATTATAATCCGGATTATTAAATACACCTGCCGCATAACGCCAACCAAAACGAAGTGCCGGTGCTACATATAAACCTTTCATCATGTTAGTATGCTTGTTAAAATAAAAACGATAAGATATACCCAATTGACTGTCAATATCGTTAAAAACCAAATCA
>JALVKK010000263.1 GCA_027033875.1 Flavobacteriales bacterium | reverse complement strand
GTCAAATTTGAAGACTGGCAACGATAAAGATTAAAATTCTTATTCTATTTGAATATTCTTATCGTTTAATACTTGTTTAAAGTCTGTTTCACTTGGCAGTTGTGCTTTGATATTTTCAGGAAGCCGTTTATAACTGTATTCACTTACCCCAATCGGTTTATTGATATCTTTGATTGAAAAATCCACTATGACATTGTCCTTAGTTTTACACAACAAAATACCGATTGTCTGGTTATCCGTCTCATCTTTTAATATTTCATTTATGGCCGTAATGTAAAAATTAAGTTTACCTATATATTCCGGTTGGAACGAATTCATTTTCAATTCAATAATTACATAAGATTTTAGTTTGGTATGATAAAACAACAAGTCGGTAAAAAATTCCTTTTTGCCAACTTGTAATTTATATTGCCTTCCCATATAGGCAAAACCTTTACCTAGTTCCAACAAAAATTCTGTAATGTGTTGTATCAACTTGTCTTCCAAATCTTTTTCCTTTGCTTTTTCAGATAACGCAATGAAATCAAAATTATATGGATCTTTTAGCAATTCCAAGGCTAAATCGCTGTTAGGATATGGAAGCGTCTTTTTAAAATTAGTAATAGCTTTACCTTGCCGCTCAAATAATTTGGTCTCTATTTGATATTCCAAAACCGAACGGCTCCAATTGTTCTCTATAGTTTTTTTTACATAAAAAAGAGCTTCATCTACTGTTTGAGATTTTTGGACTATTCTAACATTATGTTTCCATGGAATTTGTGTCAAATATTCTTCCTTTAATTTTTTTTTCAATTGTCGACCAAGTTGGTCGACAAATATATCACCTTGATTATAAAACAGATAGAACTGTTTCATAAGATATAAGTTTGACCTTGAAAAACCTGTTAAATTTGGAAATTCTACTTTTAAATCCTTTGCTAATTGGTCAATAAATTTACTTCCCCAGTTAGCTTTTTCTTGTTTCTTAACAATCATTTTTCCAATATCCCAAAAAGCCTTATAAGTTCCATATTAACACTTAAAGCGGCTTTAATTTGACTTGATTTGATTTTGCTTTTAAGCTCCTGTAACCAATTTTTGTATTCGGAATTATCGAATAGTTTTTTCATTTTGAAAATAATTTGATTATTAATAAGACGGCAACTTTTCTATTTTACAACCAAAACGGTATTGAAGATACAAGCCTAAAGCATAATCCCATTGATGATAGACTTCCGAAGTGTAATAGGCGCTTTGGATAGAGGATTTGTTGAGCTGATAATAAGCATCAACCACAAATGCCAAATCCAAATCTTTAAATATTTCCTTTCGGTATGTCGTTGTTAAGCTAAAAAGTTTTCTATGAGGTTCTGTATGGTTACTAAAAACCGTAACAGGCTGGTTTTGACTGTCCGTATATTTTTCGATCCGCCGGCTGACTGATTGATACATATCATCACCTTTTGGTGCAACAAAACGATTGGCTTGCCAGTAAGACAAGTAAGTTTGCCAATGACGGTATTTTGCAAAAATCTGCAATTTATGCGCATAGCCTGATTTAAAAAGCAATTCTTCGGGATTATCAGTATTAACAGCATGACTGAAATATTGGTATTTGATACCGGCACTTGTCAGTTTATTCAGTTTGTTTTCCAGCGAAAACCCGATAGCCGAATTGGCAATTACCACAGCATTATTGACATTGTTGTTGCCTGTTCTGACATTGATTTGTCCGCCACGATGTTGCAGATAAATCTGTAGCGGAACGCGCAATTCCCATTGTTTGAAATTTTGTTTGAAAGTCGTTGTTTGTCCAAAATTGAGTCGTTCACGCCGGTTGTCTCCTTTTTGAATAAAATGTTCCCATTCGAGCCAAGTATCAGTCTGCCAGTGTTCGTTTTTAAACCGGTGTTGTAGTCCGTGTTCAATACGGTGTTGATCCAACAAACGTTCAAAAGCGTAAATTTCACCGGATAATTGATGTAAATCTGCTGTATATAATTTACCGAAATAAAAGCGGCTATTTCCTTGTTTGATTTGCAAACCGATATAAGGTATTAGCGGTTCAAAACCCTGTGCCCCGAAATATTTTAAAGCGTAAAACCCGGCGGTAAAACGGTAGTTTTGATGCGCTTGATATATCAAAGACAACTCGGATTGATTCCCCAAAAGCGTATAACCGTCAGCTATCAGATTAAAATATTCATTGTCCTTGACAAACGATATATTGTCAATTTGAAGTGTTAATGTATGGGATTTTACATCAGCAGAATTGTTGATAATCAACAGTTTATTATATTGAGCCGTTGTTGATAAAGAAAAGAAAAATAATAAGAGCCAAAAAAACCTGTTCATAAGTTAAAATAAATTCTGACAAAAGGTGTAAAAGCTTCTTTATAAATACTTTTTGTAGGGTCAAACAAAAAATTGTATTTAAAACCGGCAACTACCGGACCGTAATGATAACCGAGTCCGCCAAACAGTGCCGGAGACCAAAATGTATTGGAGATATTATTGTAATTCTGTTTGATATATAAATCTTCAAATTCAACAGACATTTCCAATTCTTTATATGGATAAAACAAAGCCATTGTATTGTAGCCGTAGATATTATATCTATAGTTGACGCCGTAATAGGATTTGTTTGATTTCAGATAAGTATATTGTACGCCTGTCCCCAGTTTAAATTTATTTGAAACATGATAAATAAGTCCGGGTTGTAAACTAAAATACGTATAACCGGTTGAAAAATTTAACCCGAACCCGCCGTAGAATCCGATTTTTTTGGAAGTTTTTTGGGCATTGGATTGCAATGATAGCAGTAATAGAATGCTGATAAATAGAATTTTAGGTTTCATTTTTTTTAGTTGAAAGTTGAAAGTTAAAAGTTGAAAGTTATGGTTCATAGAATACTTTTGTTTTTTGATGATTATTTTCTGATTTATACTATACTCCTGTTATAAAATTGAGGAACTAATCATAGAGTAATCCCGTAAAGAAATCTCAATTATCATTTTTTTCAGCTTTCTTCTCTACAAATACAAATCTATTCTATTTTGTTCAAAAATACAAAGTTTTAATTTATGACTTGTAAACTAATTAGTATTTTTGCTAAAAATAAAGCCATGTATTTACAAAATAATGATTTGGTCGCTTTGGTCAGCCCGGCCGGATATTTGTCTGACCAGCAGATTGTTAACCAAACGCAAAAACTCTTAGAAAAATGGGGATTGCGTTCATACGTTGCACCAAACGCTTTGAAACAATCCGGACATTTTGCCGGCACCGACCAACAGCGTCTATCCGACCTGCAAGCAGCAATGAACAATCCTGAAGTAAAGATGATTTGGGCCTTGCGTGGCGGCTACGGTAGTATCCGCATTGTTAATCAGCTAGACTTTACTCTGTTTAAACAAAACCCGAAACTTTTAGTCGGCTTTTCAGACATCACTGTTTTACATCAAAAATTTCAGCAAGAAGGCTTTGAAAGCCTGCATGCTTTAATGCCGGTGCAACTGAAAAACAAAATTCCAAAAGAAGTGATAAAGCAAACCAAAAAAGCCATGTTTGAAAACCGGACATCTTACAGTTTTGACACAAACAGCTTTACTACTGATTTTACAGAAGTAAGCGGAAAAGTTATTGGTGGCAATTTGGCCAATTTGTACAGCCTGCTTGGTACAAATTTGGATTTTGATACAGCCGGTAAAATACTTTTTATAGAAGATGTAGGAGAACAATTATATAATATAGACAGAATGATTATCGGCTTAAAAAATGCCGGAAAATTCGACAATTTAAAAGCTTTGTTGGTAGGACAGTTTACAGATATTCCCGAAAATAAGCCGGCGTTTGGAAAAACCGTTGAAGAAATCGTTTTAGAACACATCAACCCTGGCATACCGGTAATATTCAATGCCCCTATTGGACACATAACCGCCAATTATCCCCTAATTTTTGGCAAAAATCTGACGATTACCAAGCAAAACAATACAATTCATTTAGCTCAGTAATGAAAAACAAAACAATTCTATATAAAGACATAGGTTTAACGGATTATCAAAAAGCTTTTGACATTCAAACCGCTCTGTTTGAAAAAACCAAGCAAATAAAAATTGATAATAAATATCGCAAAATACCACAAACAACAGAAAATTTCCTATTGTTTACAGAGCACCCTCACGTTTATACTTTAGGCAAAAGTGGAGATGAATCAAACCTGTTGATAGACGAGACAGAAAGAAAACGCCGGCAAGTACAATTTATCAAAACCAATAGGGGAGGTGACATCACCTATCACGGACCCGGGCAAATAGTAGGTTATCCGGTTATAGATTTAGATAATTTTGATTTGGATATTTTGGCTTATATGCGTTTGCTGGAAGAGATGATAATCAGAGTTTTGTCAAACTACAACATCAAAGGCGAACGCAGTGAAGGCGAAACAGGTGTTTGGTTGGATGTCGGAAAGCCTAATGTCAGAAAAATTTGTGCCATGGGGGTCAAGACCAGTCGTTGGGTAACCATGCACGGTTTTGCTTTAAATGTTGATACGGATTTGTCCTACTTTAATCACATTATTCCCTGTGGCATCAAAAATAAAGGGGTAACATCCCTTCAAAAAGAATTGGGATATACCCCTGATAAAAATATATTGAAACAACAAATTTTAGAAGTATTTGCCGGTTTGTTACAAGCAGAAATACAAACTTAAAATTAATTCATTTTTTTATATATCCATGCTTGTGGATTAGTTTCTCTTATTTCACTGAGTTTTGCTTTTGCAGATTCCATATCGGGAAATCCTTCGTAGGCAACAATATACAATCCATTGCTGTTTTGTCCGGCAATAACGGCATTATAACCATCGGCTTTTAAGGTTTCTACTTTATTATCGGCATTGGTTTTGCTGCTAAAAGCACCGCTAACTATAAAATATTTATTATCACTATTGACATCTGCATCATTTGAATAAGTTTCATTTGTTGTATCATCGGTTGTTTCCTCAGTTGTTTCATCGGTTGTTGCTTCTTGTGATTGTGTTTCATCTTGATATTGAACATCAGTGGAATCCAATACTTGTTCAGAAGCAGATTCATTATTCTCATCGTTTAAAGTTTCAGTTCCGGAAGATACTTCTTCTTGCATACCTGTATCATCGTTGCGTGAAAGATACCAGTATGTTCCACCACCTATTAGGATTAATGCTAATATTACCCCGATTATCAACGGATAATTTAAGGTCGTTTCTCGTTCGTTACTGTTTTGAATATCAAATTCTTCCATAATGTTTATTTTTGTGTTCAAACAAAATTAATAAAATAATTTTAAACAAAAATAAATTTTAACAAAAAAAAGGGGCGACCAAAAATCACCCCTTTTTTATCAAAAAAGATTAGTAAAATCTATTCAGCTAAAACGATAACATGGTTGTTTTTCATTTCAACAGTTCCCGAATTAATAGGCAAAATCACTTCTCCTTGTTTAGTTGTAAACTTATCTTTCACTTCATCGTTTATTGTGATTTGTTGTCCTTTCAGTCGTATATCACCATTATCCAAAACAGCAATGATTGGAGCGTGATTGTTTAGCATCTCAAAAGAACCGTTTATACCCGGTACAACGATTGAATCAACTTCTCCGGAAAACAAAGCACCTTCTGGGGTTACAATATCTACTTTCATTGTTTAATATTTATTATTTTTTAGCTTCCGCCAACATTTTTTCTCCGGCTTCAATAGCGTCTTCAATACTACCTTTTAAGTTAAAGGCGGCTTCCGGTAAATGATCCAATTCACCGTCCATAATCATATTGAAACCTTTGATAGTGTCTTTAATATCTACTAATACACCCGGAATTCCTGTAAATTGTTCGGCTACATGGAAGGGTTGCGATAAGAAACGTTGCACACGACGGGCGCGGTGAACAACCAATTTGTCTTCTTCGCTCAATTCTTCCATACCCAAAATAGCGATAATATCTTGCAATTCTTTATAACGTTGCAAAATTTCGATTACGCGTTGTGCTGTTTCGTAATGTTCTTTACCGACGATTTCAGGTGTCAAAATTCGAGAGGTCGAATCCAACGGGTCAACTGCCGGATAAATACCGAGTTCAGCAATTTTACGAGACAAAACCGTAGTAGCATCCAAGTGTGCAAAGGTTGTAGCAGGTGCAGGGTCGGTCAAGTCGTCCGCAGGTACGTAAACCGCTTGAACCGATGTAATGGAACCGTGTTTGGTTGAGGTAATTCGTTCTTGCAAAGCACCCATTTCGGTTGCCAAAGTCGGTTGATAACCAACGGCAGACGGCATACGACCTAACAAAGCGGATACCTCCGAACCGGCTTGCGTAAAACGGAAAATGTTGTCTATAAAGAATAAAACGTCTTTTCCTTCTCCGCTTCCGGCACCGTCACGAAAATACTCGGCAATGGTCAAACCGGACAAAGCTACACGGGCACGCGCCCCCGGAGGTTCATTCATCTGTCCGAATACAAAAGTTGCTTTGGAGTCTTCCAAGGCTTTCCTATCAATTTTACTGATGTCCCAATCGCCTTTTTCCATAGCTTCCATAAACTCGTCGCCGTATTTGATAATACCGGACTCTAACATTTCACGTAACAAATCGTTACCTTCACGAGTACGTTCACCTACACCGGCAAATACGGACAAACCGCCGTGTCCTTTGGCAATATTGTTAATCAATTCTTGAATCAATACGGTTTTACCGACTCCGGCACCACCAAACAAACCGATTTTACCACCTTTTGAATAAGGCTCAATCAAGTCTATTACTTTGATACCGGTATATAAAGGTTCTGTAGAAGTTGATAATTGGTCAAATTCGGGTGCCGGTTTGTGAATAGGGCTACCGTTATCTGCATCTTTTGGCATTTGTTCCATACCGTCAATCGGATCGCCGATAACGTTAAACAAACGACCGAAAACTTTTCCTTTAGGCATTTTGATAGGCGAACCGAGCAATTCGACTTCTTTACCGCGTTGTAAACCGTCTGTTGAATCCATAGCAATGGAACGCACGGTATTCTCTCCGGTATGTTGTTGCACTTCCAAAATTACTTCTTGCCCGTCGGGACGGGTAACTTTCATAGAATCGTAAATTTTTGGAAGACTAATATTCTCACCTTCAAAAACCACATCGATAACGGGACCGATGATTTGAGAAATTTTTCCTTGTTGTGACATTATATGAAATTTTATCTGTTTAACTTATTTATTTTTAACCTTTTAGTGCTTCAGCACCACTGACTATTTCGAGTATTTCGCCGGTGATAACCGCTTGACGGGCTTTATTGTACTGCAATGTCAATTCGTCTTTCATTTCTTTGGCATTATCGGTTGCTTTGTGCATCGATGTCATACGCGCGCCATGCTCTGATGCCCATGCGTCACGAATAGACTTGTAAAACTGTGTTTTCAACGATTTGGGTATCAATTCCAAAACAATTTCCGCTTGAGAAGGTTCGTAAAGGTAATCCAGTACGACATTACTCTCGGAAGCCTCCGTTTTAATCGGTAAAAATTGTTCTGTTTTTACGATTTGAGTTGCAGCATTTTTAAAGCTATTGTATATCAAAACAATTTTGTCATATTTCTTTTCAACAAAATCATTCATGATAGATTGGGCAACCTTGGCAACTTTATCGTAAGTCAAATCGTCAAAAATTTCACTGTGATTTGCAACTACTTGATGTTTTTTTGATAAATACTCATAAGCTTTTTTACCGATAGTCAATATCTCCACATCTTGCGATTTATAATCATTCTCTATCAAACGCAAAGTTTGTTTGATAATATTGGAATTGAGTGCACCACATAATCCGCGATTTGAAGTGATTGGTACCAACAATACCTTATTTACGTCGCGTTGTGCGGCATAATCTCCTCCTAATTCTGCATCGATATTGGCACTCAAACCGGTGAGCAGTTCGGTCAGTTTTTCGGCATAAGGACGCATTTTTTCAATGGCATCTTGTGCTTTTTTCAATTTAGCCGCCGATACCATTTTCATTGCATTGGTAATCTGCATCGTACTACCGACCGATTGAATTCTGATGCGTATGTCTTTTAAATTGGCCATAAATTATTATTGTTTGTATTTTGCGGCTACTTCAACAGCGGCGGCTGATAACACATCGGCTATATCATCATTCCATTTGCCGGATTTGATTTCATCTAACTTATCTCTGTTTTTTGCATTCAGATAATCGA
>JALVKK010000262.1 GCA_027033875.1 Flavobacteriales bacterium | reverse complement strand
GCGGAAATAGCAAAACTCAAACCAAATGAATATAAACAATACGAAGCGAGTGTAAATGCTTATCGGGATATTTTTAATATAAAAAATACTTATCTTGAAAAAGGAAAGATTGAAGGAAAGATTGAAGATGCTACTAAAATGCTTGAAAAAGGATTAGACGTATCATTGATAAGTGAAATAACAGGATTAACAGAAAAAGAAATTAACGAATTAAAAAAGAAATAACAAATGCTAATATTATGTATAGTTAATGGCGGTTAATCGTTGAATATCAACACATTGCATTTAATCAAAGATAATGCTAAAATGAAAGTTAAAAGTTATAAAATCCGCCACTAACCATACACAAAACCGATAAACAATAAAATATTCTTGATTTAATAATTATCAAACACACATAATAATGATAAATAAAGTCATCAATATTTATATCTGACTTTGATATTGCAAAAAAAACATGCAAATGAAATATAATTATAAAAAAATTGACATCTCTTACAGAGAATCCGGTGCCGGCAAAGTAGTTATTTTGATTCACGGTTTTTTGGAAAATCAAAAAATGTGGGATAATGTCGTTGCGGAATTAGCGGATTCACATAAAGTTTATACACTTGAATTGTTAGGTCATGGTAAAAGTGACGGCTTATGCGATATTCACACTATGGAACAACAAGCCATGCTTATCAATGATTTTATGCAACGCCAAAAAATCATCAAAGCAACGCTTATCGGTCATAGTATGGGAGGCTATGTCAGTTTGGCATTTGCCGAAATGTTCCCTGAAAAATTAGCCGGTTTGGGGTTACTCAATTCGCATCCTTTTGCTGATAATGCCGAAAAACAAGAAGCGCGAGAACGGGCAGTCAAAACGGTTAAAAGTCATTACGAAGCCTATGTCAAAGCTGCTATTCCCAGTTTTTTTGCACCCGATAATCGTGAAAAATATCATAAAGAAATTGAAAAACTGATTGATGAAGCCTTAAAAATGACGCCCGAAAATATTATTGCCGCCCTTAAAGGCATGAAACTCCGTAAAGACAGAGCCGACTTGTTTTGCAAACGTCAAAACTATTACAAACTGTGGATAATAGGCAAAAAAGATCCGCTTATTGATTTGGAAAAAATCAGAGATTTGGCAGCCAATTGCAAAGGAACTGACTACATAGAACTGGGCGAAGGGCACATGTCTTATGTTGAAAACAAAGACGAGATGCCGGCTGTTATCAAAAGATTTTTGCAACGAAATGATTTGTAAGTTTTTTATCTTCTCAACTAAAAATACACTAATTAAACTTCAATATTTCGTCGATAATTTGTTGTGGCTCATCATAAATTGACAAAATTAGATTTTTATAATCTGATTTTTTTGTCATTTGTTCCAAACACGAATATACAGGCCTGTCTTTAATCCAATAATTTTTGCCCATAAAAATCATAGGGCTGGCATAATCAAAACTCAAATAGTGGTTTTGTGTAGCTTCCTGAAAAATTTCTTGAATAGTTCCCGCACTACCGGGTGCAAAAAGAATACCACCTTTGGCAATGGTCAATAATCCGTCTTCGCGAACACTATTGGCAAAATATTTGGCAATATGCGTGGCAAAAGGCGTTGCCGGTTCGTGTCCGTACAACCATGTGGGAATACCTAAACTCTTGTATTGCGATTGCGGAAAATCCCGAATAATTTCCAATGCCGTATCCAACCATAAGGTATCTTTGAAATAAGGGGCTTGACCTAAAAAATCAATGGCAGTATCCAATTCTTTTACAGATTTGCCCGCAAACCACGCTCCTAAATGTGTCGCTTCCATGGCTCCGGGACCTCCACCCGATGTCATTAAATAACCGGCTTCGGTTAGTTGCTTACTAATCAAAGCAACTTGTTTATAAATCACCTCTTTGCGAGATAATCCATGCCCGCCCATTATGGCTACGATACGTTTTTCATCATAAGCCGACAAAAAATCATCAAGAGCATCGGTTATCGAGTGATCGTGCAAACGACGGGCTAAAGTTTCTTTAATGTCTTTGGCATATTTGCCGGTTTTTAAATAATGTCTGTAAACTTTTTGATCAAAAGTATTTTTAAAAGTCTCTGGTTGACCGGGTATATATGCTTCATACAAATCATCACGGGTATATAGTCTGTTGATATAACAATTGTAAGGCATATCCAATTGCGGAAAAATAAAACTGTCTTTAATCAATGAAGAAAAATTATCCGGTAGTTGACAACCTAAAAACAAACATTGTTCAAAACTTTTTCCGGTCAATAAATTATCTAAACCGGTAAAATCTAAATTTTGAAAAGCCTTATGAATAATAAGTGTTTGATTTTGCAACAAACGGACTAAATCTTCACGGGTTTCTATTTCTTGATATCTCATTTTTTGGTTATACTGGTTAACTGGTTAATCGCGTGTCCCGATTCTCATCGGGGGTTATTTGATAGCTTGTGCCGACGTAGGTCGGTATCGGCACTTCGGTACCCCCCGACGAAAGTCGGGGGCACTCAACCATCTTAATTTCTGCTTCTAATTATCCTTATCCCTCATCCCTCATCTCTTATCCAATTCGCTCTTGGCACTTTGTCGCTTTCCTCTTTTAACTTTCAACTTTCTGTCACTGAGCCTGTCGAAGTGCAACTTTCAACTCTTATGATACTGCCATTGTGTCATAATATCTCATTCAATTAATCAAAAGTACAAATAAATATGCCAAATTGTATGCTTCCGATTAGCTTTTTGGTATTGGCACAATCATTGACAAAAAAATATTGAGTAAAATTTATAATGAAATTATTAATAAAAATTTATTTACTATGAGCAATAAAGGACATAA
>JALVKK010000261.1 GCA_027033875.1 Flavobacteriales bacterium | reverse complement strand
CTATTTTTTTTGTGAAATTTGAAAAAAATGAAAAACCAGAAATAATGACTTACCGGAAGAAAAACTTATATGGACCTTTTATGAACTTTTAATCCTTTTATGGTTCAAAAAAAAATCTGAAATCAATAAAACCATATAAGACACATAAGAACACAAAAGAAAAACTTATATGAACTTATGTGCCTTATGTGGTTCAAAAAAAATCTGAAATCCCCACACTTTCCTCCTACAAATAAAAATACTGTTCAGAAATAAAAACTCTGTGAAACTCTGAGACAAACTCCGTGAAACTCTGTGGTAAAATAAGACTTAACCACAGAGTAGCACAGAGTATGTTTTCACAGAGTAACACTGAGTAAAATCTGAAATCAATTAAACCATATAAGACATAAAAGGACATAAAAGAAAAACTTATATGAACTTATGTGCCTTATGTGGTTCAAAAAAAATCTGAAATCTGAAATCCCCACACTTTCCACTCAAACACCCGGTCACTTCGGTACAATTTTTTCCTTCGTCAAAAATCACTCAGCGACCTCACTTCGGTACAATTTTGCTCCTACGTCGCAAAATCACTCAGCGACCTACTGAAGCGCTAACATCTTCTCCAATGCCAACGCCACATTCTCAACACCCTCAAACACCAAATACAACCGCTGATGATTCTGTATTTTCTTTTCTTTAAATTGACAACAAGCGGTCTGCTGCACTTTTTGTAAAATTTGCCCGAAAATAGCCGATTGATAATAAGACGAATCGGGATTAGATACAAAATACGCCAACATTTTGCTTTTTTTGATAACCAGTTTTTCAAAACCCAATTGTTCCGCCGCCCACTTTAGCCGTACGGATTGCAATAAATCAACAGTCGGCGTCGGTAAAGGTCCAAACCGGTCTTCCAGTTGCAGTTTAAAGCGTTCCAACTCCTCTTCGCTTTTCAGGTTAGCAAGTTCGTTATACAAATTGAGCCGTTCGGTTGCCTGTCCGATATAATCATTCGGAAAGAGAATTTCAAAATCGGTTTCCACTTGTGTTTCCACTTTAAAACCCGGCGTTTTACCTTCCTGTTTGAGCAAATCTTTAAATTCGGTTGTTTCAAGTTCTGCAACAGCTTCTTTCAATATTTTTTGATAAGTATCAAACCCCATTTCGTTGATAAAACCGCTTTGTTCGGCACCCAGCAAATCACCGGCACCGCGGATTTCCAAATCTTTCATGGCAATTTGAAACCCGCTACCAAGTTGTGTATAAGTTTCAACCGCTTCTATCCGTTTGCGTGCATCATACGTCATAGCACTGTACGGTGGCGTGATGAAGTAGCAAAACGCCTTCTTATTGCTCCGCCCTACCCGGCCACGCATTTGATGCAAGTCCGCCAAGCCGAATTGGTGCGCATTGTTGATAAAAATGGTGTTGGCGTTAGGTACGTCCAAGCCGTTTTCTATAATTGTAGTGGCTACCAGCACATCAAATTCGCCATTGATAAAGTCCAGCATCAGGCGTTCCAGTTTCTTACCTTCCATACGCCCGTGTCCGATACCGATACGCGCTTCGGGTACCAAACGTTGCAACATGCCCGCCACTTCTTGAATGTTTTCAATCCGGTTGTGAATAAAAAACGCTTGTCCCTTGCGTTGAATTTCATAGCTAATCGCATCGCGTATCGTTTCCTCATCAAAACGAATGACTTGCGTTTCAATCGGATAGCGGTTTGGCGGTGGTGTATTGATGACCGACAAATCGCGCTCGTTGATCAATGAAAACTGAAGCGTACGCGGAATAGGCGTTGCCGTCAACGTCAATGTATCGATATTTTTACGAATAACTTTGAGCTTTTCTTTGACCGACACACCAAACTTTTGTTCTTCGTCAATAATCATCAAACCCAGATTTTTGTATTTAATTTTGTCATTGACCAGCGCATGCGTCCCGATGATAATATCAATTTTGCCTTCGGCAAGGTCTTTTTTGATTTGCGTTTTTTCTTTGGCTGTTCTAAACCGGTTCAGGTAATCAATCACCACCGGAAAATCTTCCAAACGCTCGCTAAAAGTTTTGTAGTGTTGAAACGCCAAAATAGTCGTCGGTACCAAAACGGCTACCTGTTTGCCGTTATCCACAGCTTTAAACGCCGCCCGTATCGCCACTTCCGTTTTCCCGAAACCCACATCGCCACACACCAAACGGTCCATGGTTTTCTCGCTCTCCATATCTTTTTTTACTTCTTGAACGGCTTTGTATTGGTCAGGCGTGTCTTCGTACATGAAAGAAGCTTCCAATTCATTTTGCAGATACGAGTCCGCCTGATACCTGAAGCCTTTTTCCAGCTTGCGCTCTGCATAAAGTTTAATAATATCGAATGCTAATTTTTTAAGCCGTTTTTTGGTTTTTTGTTTGAGCAGTTTCCAGGCACTGCCACCGAGTTTGTTGATTTTCGGCTCTTTACCGTCTTTAGCGTTGTAACGGCTGATTTTATGCAAACTATGTATGCTAACGAACAAGCGATCACCGTTTTTATAGACAATTTCGATGACTTCCTGCTCTTTGCCGGCTCGTTCTATTTTTTGCAAACCGCCAAATTGCCCGATACCATGGTCAATATGCACCACATAATCGCCTTCTTTAAGAGACGTTAGTTCTTTGAGCGTTACGGCTTGTTGTTTGCGGGTATTTTTCCGGATTTTAAAACGGTGATAGCGTTCAAAAATCTGATGATCGGTATAGCAAGCCAAACGCATATCCTTATCAATAAAACCGCGATACAACGGCAAAACCAAAGTGTCAAAATCCACCTCAACTTCCATATCGTCAAAAATGGCTTGCAAACGTTCGGCTTGTTTGTCATTGGTACAAAAAATGACATT
>JALVKK010000260.1 GCA_027033875.1 Flavobacteriales bacterium | reverse complement strand
TTGAGTTTCAGTAATACTTTTTGCTATGGCAACCGGTATATTTTCCGGATTCATGTTTTGTTTGATATACTGCGGAATGCCTTTATAAATCCGGTTATTGGTTCCTAGAAAATTGTCTAACGACACCAATTGTAAGGTGTCAACATACACGGATTTTTTCAGGTAATTCCAATCGGAATAGAGAGTAATTATTTTAGGTTCTTTAAATTTTTTAAAATAATATTTAATATGTTTATAAACATCCGTAATAGCCTGCTTGTAGGAATTCATATCCGTAAATACACTATCCACTTGCGTTTTTAAGTCCAACAATAAAGAATCTTGCATTTTTTTTACCCAAATACTATCCGGCACACGCTTTGGAAACATAAACGGATATTTTTGTTTAATCTCAGGCAATTTTGAAGGGGACTGTCCGTAAAAATCCAAATCAAAACGTAAAATTTTGACTTGAACGGGAATATTTGATACATCAATATTTAATGAATCATTTTCTTGACAAGAAGACAACAATAGCAGAATAAATACTCCACTTAAAACCGAACATTTACTAATCAACTTCACAAATACTATTTTAAAAACAAAATTACAAAATCATTTGTGTTTTTAAAAATATTTTCGGACAAGAAATTGTTTTTATTGTTCAAATACAGGACGGAAACCGGAAGTAAAAAAATCATCTCTCGGTGAAATATAAAAACGGCTAGCCACACGACCTGATGAATAGGAATGAAACCAACTTCCACCACGTTGAACCCGGTAAGTTCCTGATGAAGGTCCTTGCGGATTAACACTTGGACTATTGTAGTAATAATCTTCGTCGTACCAATCATTAACTATTTCAAAAACATTACCGGTCATATCGTATATTCCCAGTTCATTTGGATTTTTTTGACCTACGGGATGAGTACCTTGGTTATCAGACATAGGATTATCGGGATTGACTGAATTATCACTATGCCATGCTACATCATCTATATTATCACTTCCCGAATATATATAATTATTGCTATTATTACCACCACGCGCAGCAAATTCCCACTCCGCTTCAGTTGGCAAACGTCCACCATAAAATTCACAAAATGCTTTAGCTCCGTACCAAGTTACGCCTACCACCGGATAATTTTCCTTGCCGTTATAAACCGCAAAATTAATACCATTGTAAATTATATCGGAATGAAATGTAGGTGTAAAAAATCCGACGTTTATATACGGTAAACTACCAACATTGCCTTCAGGATCAATATCATCTATAGAATTTAAAAAATCAACAAACTGCTGATTGGTTACTTCATATTTACTAATTCTAAAACTATTAAGCGTTACGCTATGTTGTGGATGTTCTCCGCTCCACCCGACACCAGTTGGACTTCCCATCATAAATGTACCGCCATCGACCAAAACAGTTTCTCCTGTAAATATATCTGACAGTGTCGTAAATTGCACTTCATTACCGTAGCCTGTATCTCCATTAGTAGTGGTTGCATAAGCGCGCACATAATAAGTTGTAGCAGGTTGCAATCCTGAAATATTGCTTGTAAAGTTTCCAACCGAAGTAATACCATCTGTAGTATGATTATCATCAATAGTAGGTTCTTGAGTAGTGCTATAACAAATACCACTTTCTTGTATTGAACTACCATTATCATATTTTATTTCACCTCCGCAAATAGCTGAAGTTAAAGTAATATCTATAACTGTAGATGTCGTTATTGTTGGCAATATTGCTTCTTCCTGTTCTGTTTTAGCGGGTTCTTCTTTGCAACAACTGTTAGTTATTATAAAGATTGAAAACAATATAAATATGTAAGTTTTTTTCATTTGTTTATTTTTTATTTTTAAATCAAAAGTTAAACAACAAATATTTATTATGGTGCAAACACCGGACGAAAGCCAAATGTTCTTCCGGAGTATGGTTCAGGAGCAAGATGAGAACGATCAGCAACAAAACATTCCGGATAATCAGCATCCCAACTGCCACCACGTAAAACACGGTAAGTTCCTGATGAAGGACCCTGCGGATTAACACTTGGGCTATTGCTATAATAATTTTCATCATACCAATCATTAATCCACTCGTAAACATTACCTGACATATCAAACAAACCTAATTCGTTAGGATTTTTTTGACCTACGGGATGAGTACCTTTGCCATTAATCATAGAATTATCAGCGTTTTCGGAATTATAGTAGTACCAAGCAACATCTTCTACATTATTACTACCTGAATAAAAAAAGTAATTGCTATCATTACCTCCACGTGCTGCAAATTCCCATTCAGCTTCTGTTGGCAAACGACCTCCATAATATTCACAGTAAGCCTTTGCGCCATACCAACTTACGCCGGTTACAGGATAATTTTCTTTACCCGGTTCAACTACAAAACTATTACCATTGTGAGTGATATGTGTAGGTTCTGATCCCGAATAAGTTCCAATAAAAATAAACCGCTTGTTATCTGCATAGCTATGACCGTTTTCGTCAACAAGATTTGAAGAATTTAACCAATCAGCAAATTGTTGATTGGTTATTTCATACTTACTTATTCTAAAACTATTAACCGTAACACTGTGTTGCGGTTGTTGATCATCCTCTCCGTGTCCGGGAGAGTTTCCCATAATAAAAGTACCGCCTTCCACCAAAACGGTTTCTACAGGTGTTGTATTTGTGTCGGTTGTAAATTGTTTTTCGTCGCCATAAGCCGTGCCTTTAATATTACTTGCATAAGCACGAACAAAATAAGTCGTACCGGAGTATAAGCCTGTAATAGCACTTGTAAAGGTGTCAATATCAGTAATACCATCTGTTGTATGAGAATTTTCAAGAGTCGGATTAGGCGAAGTGCTGTAGCAAATGCCACTTTCTAGGATATTATTACC
>JALVKK010000259.1 GCA_027033875.1 Flavobacteriales bacterium | reverse complement strand
TAAATAAAGCCTTCACCGACAATCATTCGGTTGTTTTTTTTGTCAATAATGGAATAGTTGATATACGGTCCGCCCATAAAATCGTTTTTCATATTCCACAGCCCGCGTGTTTCTATGGCTTTTTGTCCGTTTATCATCGTCATAATTTGCGAAGGTGAAATATTTTTTTCTGATTTCATATAAGTACTATCCAAAGGACCGGGAATATATTTTTTACCGATTGAGTCTCGGTAATGCAGTACGCGATTGCCTTTCAAATCTTGCGCATCTTTTAGAGGAACGCTGTACAGTAAAATATCAGCTTCGCCGTTTTTGACATCGCGTCTAAACCAAAAGAATTTTTGTTGATGATCGACCAAGGCAAAATAATCGGGTATATCGATGCTAATTCCCAATTCTTTTTCAATATCTTCATTGTTTCGCAGGCTTTTACGATGAAGTTTTTGCAAATGTTTTATTTCAAATTGGTTAAGTCGTTCCAGAATTTCTTGCGAATGTTTATAAAGTATTTTTTTGATTTCGTCATTGTTTTTACCTTCTACCTGAACGATAAGTTGCGGACGGGCAAATCTGTCAATAAAATATTTGACACCTGTTTTATTGGCTTTTTTGATAATAATGATATTGCGAATTGTTTTAAAAATATCCGAAAACAGATGCGGTGATGCTTGGTGTAGTGTATATTGGGGTTCGGCTTGCGGTAAGTCGCTAAATTCGGATGCAAAATATTTACGAATACTGTCGCCGACAGATCTTTTCCAATCTTGATCATTCATTATCAATAGAATGTTATGTGTTTTGCCGGTTGATTCGGGCAATAATTTTTGCTGATTGTTGTTACAAGCCGATAAAATATAACCGAAAAATATACTAACGATAAAATATTTTTTCATAAAACGGGTTATTTGCCGATGTGAAATAGTGCAAAAATTATTCCAAAATCTTTTTTTATTATTTAAAAGCATAGTCGAAAACAATCAAGATCTGTATATTTTCAATTTCATACCGGGTTTTAATTTGGAGTGTTTTTTCAGTCGGTTCCATTTGAGGATTTTCGACAAACTTACATTATATTTTCTCGAGATGTTCCAGAGTGTATCACCGGGTTTTACACTGTAAGTTATGTAGGATTTATTATTTGATATTCGTTTATTATAATGTTTGTTAGTTTTATGAACAGTTACGGGGTATTTGGAGTAAATTTTCAATTTTTGTCCGACACGCAAACGGTTGGAACGCAGTCTGTTGGTTCGTTTTATTTTTCCGACTGTCGTATGAAAACGTCTGGCTATTCGTCCCAAATAATCGCCTTTACGTACGCGGTAAACGATATAATTATTGAGTTTGTAAAATTTGGGTAAGGGTTTTTCTTTTTTATTCAGTTCGTTTTCAACTAAGGAGTATATCAGGGCTTCGTTATTGACAAATATTCCGATTAAATCTATTGGAAGTTTTAGAGTATAAAACTTGTTTTCGACATAAGGAATGATATTGACTTTGTATTGCGGATTTAAAAACTCGAGTTCTTTTTCATTGATTTTCAACAGACGTGAAATTTGGTTGAATGTAATGGTATGTTTGACGACAATTGTATCGGTAGCTATATAATTATAAGTTGGTTTTTTAGCGACTATACCGTACTGTTCGGCATATTCGCCCAAAAATAATGTTGCTTGGAACAATGGAACGTATCCGGCTGTTTCGCGGGGTAGGTAAGGACGGATATTCCAATAATTGGTATAACCTCCCGAACGGCGAATAGCTTTGGTAACATTTCCCGCACCGGAATTGTAGGCGGCTAGAACTAAATTCCAATCATGAAAAATTTTATATAAATCTTGCATGTGTTTACAAGCGGCTTCTGTTTCACGGATAGGATCAAAGCGTTCATCTACATATGAGTTGATTTCGAGGTTGTAATATTTTCCGGTCGAATACATAAATTGCCACAAACCACCTGCGCCGGCACGCGAAACGGCTCGCGGATTTAAGGCGGATTCTACTATTGCCAAATATTTCATTTCCAAAGGAATATTATATTTGGCTAATTTTTCTTCAAAAATAGGGAAGTAGTAGGAGGCTATTCCAAAGAGCCGTCCCAAACTTTTTTTGCGTTGTTTGATAAATGCTTTGATGGTTTTTAGCAGGGCAGGATGGTAAACAAGATCCAATTGTGTTTTTTGATTGAGTAGTTCCAGTTGTCGTTTAAAATTGACCGTATCTAAATGCACATTATTAAAATCTATTTGATCAATATCAATTAGCAAATTGTTGATACTGTCAAACAATTCGGGTTGGTAGAGTTCTTTATACCACAGGCTGTCCATACGTTTGACCTCGGGCAGATCTTCCAGTACGACATTATCAATACTGAGACCGGTTATATCGATATTATTTGTTTGAAAGTTATTGTATTTCGTTGTATCTTGTGCAACAATAATAGTTTGACTATCAGTCGTTTTGTTTTGTGTTTTTTGATGAAGTATGCTATCGTCTAACCATAAGGTATCGGATTTGACTTGATTTGCTTGTTTGTCTTTTTCTTGTGCAAGTCCGATAAAGGAACTTAAAATCGTAAGGTAAATAAAAAATCTTTTCATAAGTATTGATTATTCGGACAAGGCGGCAATGCCCGGCAATGTTTTACCTTCGAGCATTTCTAATAAAGCACCGCCACCGGTTGAAATATAACTGATTTTATCGGTTAATCCTAATTTTTTGACTGCTGCCACCGAATCGCCGCCACCGACCAATGAAAAAGCTCCGTTTTCGGATGCGCGTCCGATTGATAAGCCGATTTGTTCCGTTCCGGTTGCAAATTTATCAAATTCAAAAACACCTGCCGGACCGTTCCAGATAATCGTTTTGGAATTTTGGATAACTTGATCGATTAATTTTTGCGTTTCAGGTCCAATGTCTAAACCTTGCCAACCATCAGGAATATTCAGAGCGTCAACAATTTTGGTTTGAGCATCATTTGAAAACTTATCTGCAATTACCAAATCGACAGGCAATATCAAACTAACACCATTTTCTTTAGCTTCTTTTATGATTCTTCGGGCTAATTCCAATTTGTCATCTTCAACGATAGAATTGCCTATATTATTGCCAAGAGCTTTTAAAAATGTAAAAGCCATACCACCGACAATAATTAAGTTATCAACTTTGTTTATGAGATTTTCAATGACACCTATTTTACTCGAGACTTTTGCTCCTCCGATTATAGCCGTAACCGGTTTTTGTCCTTCATCGAGAGCTTTGCGGATACTATGTATTTCTTTTTCGAGTAATTTTCCGGCAGCTTTATGTTTTTTGTCAAAAAAACGGGCAATAACAGATGTTGAAGCGTGCGCACGATGTGCCGTACCGAAAGCATCATTGATATAATAATCGGCGCCTAACTCTGCCAATGCTTTGGCAAAGTTCTCATCGCCTTTTTTTTCTTCGGGATAGTAACGCAAGTTTTCGAGCAGTAAGATTTCTCCGTCATTGAGTCCGGCAACTGCTTTTGCAACTTTATCGCCTATGCAATCATCAACAAAGTTAATTTTTTGTTTCATGACTTTTTCAAGTTCCGCAATGATATGACGTAGCGAAAACTTTTCTTCTTTGTTTTTAGGACGTCCTAAGTGAGACATCAAAATAACACTACCGCCATCGTTTAATATTTTTTCAATTGTAGGTCTAGCGGCAAGGATACGGGTGTTATCCGTTACTTGAAACTCGTTATTGAGCGGAACGTTATAATCAACCCGGATTAATGTTTTTTTATGATTGAAATTTAGATCTTTTAATATGTTCATGAGTTATATTTCTATAAATATTTATAGACAAAAATACGGTATTTTTTCTATTAATAAAAAAAGTCCGCTACAATTGTAACGGACTTTTTGAGTAAAAAAGAAATTTTATTTGTAAAAGTTTATTCTATTATCTTCAATATCAGCTTTATCTTTTAAGGCTTTTATGACTTCTCTTTCCAATGCTTTTAGACGTTCTTTGCGTAATTGTTCTACATATGGCATATAGTTTTTAATATCTGCTGCCTTATTTATTTTAATGGTTTTAACGATGTAAACGCCTTTTTCACCTTCCAAAGTTTGAGAGAATTGTCCGGGTTGTAAACTAAAAGCTTTGGCTACGACAATAGGTTCGCGTCCAAATCCGGGAATATATGGATTTTTGAGTCTGACACCGGTGGCGGTACCGATTTTTGCTTTGGCATTTTTAGCCATTTCATCAAAATTGTTACCGGTAAATTTAGCTTTAATGATTTCAGCTTTCTTTTGTTTAATAAGTATGGGTTTTACTGATAAAGAGGCTTCTTCGGGACTCATTAAGCCTTCTTTTTGAATACCGGTTACATACACAATGATATGTCCTTTTTCGGTATCAAATTTAGAAACATCGCCTATTTTTCGTTCCTCTTTATACAACCAATTGACAATATTTCTGTTTTGTCCCAATCCGGGTAAGCGATCTTCAAAACGTCCGATTTTTTTAACCGGTTTTACTTTGTAGTTATTTGATTTAGCTAGGGCTTCAAAATCTTTAGTGTTTATGGCTTCGCTTGCAAATTTGGCAGCTTTGGCAAATGTTTCATTTTCAGTTTCAGTACCGGGTTCAACATTCCTGACGATAGAAAGCATCTTAACGGCTTTTTCGGGTTTGGTCAAATCATAAATTTTTAAAATATGAAATCCGAAAGGCGTTTCAACCAAACCGATTTGTCCTTTTTTACCGTTAAATACAAAGTCGTTAAATTTCGGAACCATTTGTCCGTATGTAAACCAGCCTAAATCACCACCTTTTGTTTTGGTAGGTCCATCAGATAATTCTTTGGCATAATCAGCAAACTTTGCCGGATTTCTTTTGACAACTTTTAAGATACTGTCAGCTTTCTTTTTGGCAGTTTCTTTATCACGCGAAATATCGGGATTGGCTCGCATTGCTCCTTTGTACGCTATCAATATATGCGATGCTTTGGCAGAATCCGGAATTATTTTGGTATCGATGATTTTTGACAAAAAAATTTGTTTTTTCATCTCATAAGGGCCGTAAATATCACCTTTATTTAATTTAATTAGAGTATCGGCGTATTCTTTCGGTAGTTTGTTTTTGAAAAACCAACGAGCTTGTTGTTTGATGTCCGAATATTTATTAGCAAAAGTTTCTGCATCTTCGGTGTTTTTAAAGCCTTTTTCTATTTTTTTATGATCGACAGCTTTTTCATCATAAACTTCTTTATCATTGATCAAAACTTGCAATTCGTCCTTTATCTTTTGTTTATCTTTAACGGAAGGTTCCAAAGGAATGAAAACATATTGAAAACTACGGTTTTCATCAACTTTATATTTATCAGGGTGTTTATTGATATAAGCCGATATATCGTCATTGGTAACAGCAGTGATCAGCGAATCTGGAATGTTTGCATACGGAACGGCGGCATATTTGAAGTCAACGGCATCATTTTCATAGTGATATAACCATTCACCTTCTTTCAAGGTGGGATTGGCAGCTGCTTTTACCATGTCCATATAGATTTTTTTCTTTTCTGCTTCTATCAACGAATTTTCAAAATTTTTCCATTGCGCATAGATTTCCGGATTTCGATCTTTATTTTGGTATATTTGATCGATGTAATCAGATAATCGATTTTCATCAAAAATACCTTGTTGATTGGTAAAAGCCTGTTTGATGGTAGCGTTGTTGATAACCAAATCTCTGACACGGTCGGAACCTACTTTTATTCCCAATTTGTCATATTGATTGTTAAGAACAGCTTCATTTACCATTTGATCCCATACCGTTTTTACAGCTTGCATTTGTGAAAAACTTCGGGTTTGTTTTTGCATTAAGGCGACTCTTTTTTGAAATTCGGCTCTGGGTATTTTACGTCCATCTACTTCGCCGATTATGTTTACATTGCCTTTACCCAAAGAGGACGAGTTTTTAATCAATCCTTGAATAACAAAGGCAAATAATGCCAATGCAATGATTCCGATTAAAACCCCTGATCTCTTTTGTATTTGTCCTAATATTGCCATCTTCTAGATATTTATTTTTAATAAATTTTACATTAGTCTGCGAAAATACGAACTATTATGAAAAAATGAAAATTTTTATACATTATTTTTTCGACCGGAACTTTTGAAAAAACGTATCTTTGCTACAAAATACAGATTATGCGAGTTGATATTTTAAGTGCCGTTCCGCAACTTTTAGACAGTTTTTTCAATTATAGCATCGTCCAAAGGGCAAAAGATAAGGCTGTTGTTGAAATATTTATTCATGATATTCACGATTTCGGCAAGGGAACATATAAGCAAATAGATGATTATCAATACGGTGGTGGCGCGGGAATGGTGTTGATGGTAGAACCGCTTGATAAGTTGATATCTCACTTAAAATCCGAACGTGAATATGACGATATAATTTTTATGACACCTGATGCGCCTGTTTTAAATCAAACAACAGTCAATGAATTGTCCCTAAAAGATAATTTAATGATATTAGCCGGACATTATAAAGGGGTGGATCAGCGTCTTCGCGATTTACATGTAACGCGTGAAATTTCTTTAGGTGATTATGTTTTATCCGGTGGTGAATTGCCGGCAGCTGTATTGATTGATGCATTGGTTCGTTTGCTTCCGGGGGCAATTACCGATGAAACTTCCGCTTTATCCGATTCTTTTCAAAACGATTTGTTAGCACCGCCGGTCTATACCCGCCCGCCGGTATATAAAGGTATGAAAGTGCCGAATGTATTATTGTCGGGCAATCATCAAAAAATAGCCGAATGGCGTGAACAAAAAGCAGAAGAGATTACCAAAAAAATACGACCGGATTTATTGAAATAAAAAAGCTAAATAACTGAATATGAGTTATTTAGCTTTGCAAGGTTGTGCGCACGACAGGACTTGAACCTGCACGACCTTAACAGTCACCAGCCCCTCAAGCTGGCGTGTCTACCAATTCCACCACGTGCGCGATGTTATAATAAAAAAAAAGTTAAGCGTAGTTGCCTAACTTGTTTTGATATGTGACCCGGCTGAGGCTCGAACTCAGGACCCTCTCCTTAAAAGGGAGATGCTCTACCTACTGAGCTACCGGGTCGGTAATAAATAATAATATTTCAAAAAAAAGTGACCCGGCTGAGGCTCGAACTCAGGACCCTCTCCTTAAAAGGGAGATGCTCTACCTACTGAGCTACCGGGTCTTTTCTTTGTTAGGCGTGCAAATATATGAACATTTTTATTTTTGGCAAAACAAAAGAAAGTTTTTTTTACGGAATATTGTAACAGGTTGATTTACATCATTCCCAACATCAATTTGGCTTCATCACTGAGAAAATCTTTACTCCATGGCGGGTCAAATGTCAGCTCAATTTCGACATTTTTGATACCGTGTGTCGATTTAACACGGGTTTTGACCTCATCGGGAAGCGAATCAGCCACAGGACAATTGGGTGCCGTTAAGGTCATTAATATTTTGACATTTTGTTCATCGTCAATTTCAATGTCGTAAATCAGCCCTAAGTTATATATGTCAACCGGAATTTCAGGATCATATACCAATTTTAATTGTTGCACAATGGCATCTTCTAAGACTTTTTTTGGGATTTTATTATCGCTCATTTTACTTTTGTTTTTATCAATACTGAATATTAATTGCTATTTATCTTATCAAATTGAATATCGAACACCGAACACTTGTGCTGAGCTTGCCGAAGTGAGGAATCCCGATTTTAGATTTCCTAGAATAACTTCTAAAATTTTACATCTAAAATCGTTAATCGATATTCAAAAATTTTTCATATCTTATAGAAAAAGTCGTGCTAGCTCAGTAATACGTTTCATAATCGCTTCCAATCCCATTTTTCGGGTAGGAGAGAGGTGGTTGGGTAAATCGATTTTGTGTACTAAACCAAAATCATATTTGGCAATTTCTTCTGCAGACTGTCCGTTGAGCAAATTCAACAGCATACTGATAACGCCTTTGCCTAAAATGGCTTCACTGTCGCCTTTGAAATAGAGTCTGCCGTCTTTTTCTTCAACTGTCAGCCACGAGGCGGATTGACAACCCTCTACTTTCGTATCGGCATTTTTCATTTCTTCGGAGATTAGAGGTAGTTCGCTACCTAAGTCCATAATGTAATTGTATTTGTCGTTCCATTCGGGCAACATGTCAAAGTCTGCCAAAAGGTCTTTTTCTTTTTGAGAAATTGAGGTATTATTATTCATTTCAGATTTCAGATTTCAGATTTCAGATTTTATGTTTTAACGGTTATTTTTTTGCGATGAAGGAGCAAAGAATGTGCCGAGTGTATATTTTTTTAACCACAGAGTA
>JALVKK010000258.1 GCA_027033875.1 Flavobacteriales bacterium | reverse complement strand
AAACAACACTTTAAAGCCGAAAGAGGCGGCGATGGCAGCCGGCAACGTTCTACCGGTAAAGACGGTGCTGACATTTATATTGAAGTGCCACTCGGAACGGTTATCAAAGACACCGATACCGGAGAAACTATCGGCGAAATTACCGAAGATAAACAAGAACTCATCGTAGTCAAAGGCGGTAAAGGCGGTAAAGGCAACTGGCATTTTAAATCGGCAACCAACCAAACCCCGCGATATGCACAATCCGGATTACCCGGCGAAGAACGTGATTTAACTCTCGAATTAAAACTCTTAGCCGATGTGGGATTGGTCGGCTTTCCTAATGCCGGCAAATCAACCCTATTGAGCAAGATGACCGCTGCCAAACCCAAAATAGCAGATTATCCTTTCACGACTTTAAAACCCAACTTAGGCATTGTTTCCTATCGGGACGGACGCTCTTTTGTAATGGCGGATATTCCCGGTATCATTGAAGGCGCTGCCGAAGGCAAAGGTCTCGGACACTACTTTTTAAGACATATCGAACGTAACTCTAATCTGCTCTTTTTAATACCAGCCGATGCCGACGATATTACCAAAGAATATCATATTTTGCTCAACGAACTGGAAAAATACAATCCCGAACTACTCGATAAAAAAAGAATCCTTGCCATTTCAAAAGCCGACATGCTCGACGATGAACTCGAAGCGGAAATTGAAAAAGACTTACCCAAAGATATTCCACATATTTTTATTTCATCCTATACCGGTAAAAATTTGGATAGACTAAAAGATTTATTGTGGCGGGAGTTGAACTCATAGTTTCGTTAAAAGTTTGTAAAGTTTATAATGTTTATAAAGTTTGCGTTGACTTAAATCTCCAAAAAAACAATTGATTTTTCCTGAATTTTCAAAAAAAATGCTTACTTTGGCAATTTGAAAATTAATAGGTTTTTATGAAAAGATTGATTTTTCTATTCTTTTTGACCCATTCGTTACTTTGGTCTCAAACCAAAAATATTAGGGTCGATGATATTTGGAACGGCACTTTTCGGCCGGATTATCTTTACGGACTTAAAGCTATGCCAAACTCTGATAAATACTCTAAAATCGATGTCAACCGGCAAAAACAAATCTATGAAATAGGCATTTACAATTACACTACTTTACAACGAGAAGAAACGGCTTTTTCTACAGCTGATTTTCCGTCTGTAGGCTATTTTGAATACGAATTTTCGCCCGATGAACAACAAATCATCATCGGTAGTAATATCAAACCTATATACCGGCACTCGCGCAAAGGTACTTATTATATCTATAATCGTAAAACAAAAAAATTAGAATTGATTGCCAAAAGTGCCATTCAAGAACCGCATTTTAGTCCCGCCGGTGATAAAGTAGCTTACGTCAAAGATAATAATCTGTTTATCAAAAATTTGAAATCAAACAAGACGATACAAATCACTAATGACGGACTTAAAAACAGCATTATCAACGGTATTCCCGACTGGGTTTACGAAGAAGAATTCGGTTATAGCAAGGCCTATGAATGGAGTAAAGACGGTCAAAAACTGGCTTATATCAAATTTGATGAATCGGAAGTGCCGGAATTTTCGATGATCAGATATAACGATGAACTCTATCCTGAGGTCGAAACTTTTAAATATCCCAAAGCCGGTGAAAAAAATTCAAAAGTCAGTTTACATTATTATGATTTAAACACCGGTAAAACTAAAAAATTAGATTTAGGCGACTACGAATATATTCCCCGCATACAATGGGCAAATGCCGATTGTCTAACCGCTGTTACGCTCAACCGCCTACAAAATCATATCAAACTGTATAAGTACAACACCCGTTTTAAAAAAGGCGGTTTTGTTATCGACCGTACAACCGACACTTACATTGATTTGGGTGCTATAGATAATTTGACTTTCTTGTCAGCCGGACAATTCATTTGGTCTAATGAGACTTCCGGCTACAATCATATATATTTGTATGATCGTACCGGCAAACAAATTCGACAAATAACCAAAGGTAACTGGGAAGTTACGGATTTTTACGGTTATGACCCGCTTTTGAACCGTATCTTTTACCAATCGACCGAAACCGGCAGTAAAAACCGTGCCATTTACAGCATAGATTTGAACGGTAAACACAAAAAATTGTTAAGTCCGGCTGATGGCACTTCCGATGCTGAATTTAGTGCCAATCACAAATATTTTATAAATACATTTTCCAATCTCAAAACGCCTTATACCTTTACCGTTAATCTTGGAGAAAACGGCAAAGTCGTCAAAACGATCATCGATAACAAAGCTTTATTGAAAAAATTGAAAGCCTACAATTTACCCACTAAAGAAATGACCACTTTCAAATCGGCAAACGGTATGGATTTAAACGGGTATATCATTAAACCTGATAATTTTGATCCGCATAAAAAATATCCCGTTCTCATATATCAATACAGCGGACCGAATGTTCAAAGCGTCCGCAATATTTGGAACGGTAGTTTTGACTACTATCATTATATATTGGCACAACAAGGTTATATAGTCGTATCTGCCGACCCGCGCGGTACCGGTGGTCGAGGAGCTAAATTTAAAAAAGCAACCTATAAACAACTCGGTAAATTGGAACTCGAAGATATTGCAGCCGTTGGCAAACAAATAAGCGATTTGCCTTATGTCGATGCCAAACGTATCGGTATATGGGGTTGGTCATACGGCGGTTTTATGTCGAGTAACGCCATTCTTAAAAAAGCGGATATTTTCAGTATGGCAATAGCAGTGGCACCGGTTACCAACTGGCGTTTTTACGATACGGTTTATACCGAACGTTACAATGGACTACCCGATGAGAACCCTAGTGGTTATGACGACAATTCCCCTTTGTTTTTTACCAACGGATTAAAAGGAA
>JALVKK010000257.1 GCA_027033875.1 Flavobacteriales bacterium | reverse complement strand
TCGTAAATTTGTAAATGAACTTTCAACTTTTAACATTTAACTTTCAACTCGTAATATGAAAATCATTATCATCAACGGACCAAACTTAAATCTTCTTGGGAAGAGAGAACCTGATATTTACGGTAATCAAAGTTTTGAAGATTATTTTGAATTGTTGAAAAAAAAATTTACCGCTCACCAAATAGATTGCTATCAAACAAATCACGAAGGAAGTATTATTGATAAATTGCAAGAAGTTGATAATCAATATGATGCCGTAATATTAAATCCGGCTGCTTATACCCACACTTCCATTGCCATAGCCGATTGTATCAGAGCTATGGCCGTACCGGTCGTCGAAGTGCATATTTCGGATATTAGTAAACGCGAAAACTTTCGACAAAATTCATACATAACAGGTACTGTTGCTCACAGCATTATGGGATACGGATTAAATACTTATGCAATGGCTGTCGAATGGTTGATAAAAAACCGGAATAATTCGTAAAAAATCATACATTTGCAAAAAAAAATAAACATGTTGAAAAAGATTAAATATTTGTTATTACTGATCTTAGTAATTGTAGTTGCCATAGGCGGTTACTTAATTTCATTGGACAATACGTTCAAAGTTACCAGAAGCCGTCAAATAGATGCCCCCGCAAATCTTGTTTATAATCAAATAGCGAATTTGAAAAATTGGGAAAAATGGGCGCCTTGGAAAGATAAAGACAGTTTGATCAAATTTGAATATCCGGGTTCTACCGAAAAAGAAGGTGATTATTTCAGATTTACCGACTCTGACGGTAATCGGCAAAAATTGACCAATTTAACTTTAAGTCCGGATACTTTGGTTGTGCAAACCTTATCCTCAAACGAACAAACTCAAGAATACAGGTGGCAAATAACAACCGAAGACAAAGGCGTTAAAGTCAGCTGGACCGTTTCGGGCGAACTGGCATTGACGCAACGTTTCTTCGCCGACCGGTTAGATGAATTGATGGGACCGTTGATGGTGCGTGGTCTGGAATTGATTGATCGTTCGGTTCATAATGATATGGCTAAACACGAAACGACCATCATAAAACCGGTAGATTTAAGCCCTACCTATTATCTCTACAAAACTGCCGGTTGCAAAATGGACAGTTTGGGCAAACAAATGGATATAATCCTGCCCGACGTTATTATTTTTGCTATTAAAAATAAAATAGAAAGAAACGGTAAACCTTTTGTTATTTATAATAAAAGAGATATAAAAAACAATTCCGTTATATTTTCGGCGGCTATTCCTACCAAAGAAAAAATAAGTGCTGTTGGTACCGAAATATTAACCGGACAAACCCCGGGGGGATTGTACCTCAAAATTAAATTTCAAGGGGATTACAAATTTCTTAAAGATGCTTGGGATGCCGGCTACAATTATATCAATTCTCAAGAACACTTAATTGTTGATACAACCAGAGAAGCTTTTGAAACCTATGCCGTCGGTCATACCAAATCATTAAATCCGGCTGACTGGATTACTTATGTCTATATACCTGTCATAGAAATTGAACCCAAAGAATCTACAATCCAATGATGATAAGAATTTTGTTGGTATTTGCCGGTGGCGGTCTTGGAAGCAGCATTAGGTATCTAATAGGCATCAGCCTCAATCGTAACGATTATTTGACACCCTACGGTACTTTTTTTGTCAATGTCGCCGGTAGTTTATTGATCGGTATATTAGCCGGATACAATCTGCGTACCTTAAATCTTAATCACGAATATCAAGCACTCCTCATTGCTGGTTTTCTCGGTGGTTTTACAACCTTTTCTGCTTTTGCATTTGAAAATTTGGTAATGATTCAAAACGGAAAATTTTTCCTATTCCTAACCTATTTTGCAACCACATTAATCGTAGGATTATTTGCTGTTGGTTTGGGTTATCATCTTTCCAAATACTTCTGAGCATTTCAGCAGACCCTATTTATTTACAATATAAACACGAAATAGTTCTCATAAAAAAAGCTGCCTTTTTAAGACAGCCTTTTTTATTAATATGAAAACTATAAAATTAATCTTATTTTATAGACAACTTAGTAGTATATACTTTATCACCTGATATTACATTTAATAGATAAATGCCGGCTGCGATTTGAACGGGAATTCTGATTTCCGTATTATCGGTATCTAATTTTTCAGACAATATTTGTTGTCCGGTTAAAGCAAATAAATTAGCACTGTTAATCAATTGTTTTTTATTGTTTCTGATAACAATTTCATTAGTATTGGCGTTAAAATAAGCAGATACATTCTCCAATATCAATTCTTCTGCACTATTAGGCATACGTTTATTAAATACTAATTTGAATCTTTCCTCGTAAATGCCCGGATCTAAATAAACTTCATATTCGTCCGTCTCCGAAATCAAGTGATAACCGTTATCATTTCTATCGTATATATACAAATTATTGATACCGGAGGGTAAATTGGATATTTCATCCAATGTAAAAGTTACAACACCTTCCGTAGTGCTTTCCACTTTTAAAGGAAAAGCGGAAAATTTTGTTATCTGAGGGACAGCTTGTATCACAAATTTTCTATTGTCAATCAGCCAAGACATTTCGACACCGGGAAAATCCGAATCAAAATTAGGACCGTCCCAACCGATATCGACACCGTTGGTTGTATTATCTCTTACCCCTAACAACAATTGACGATGATAATTCGTCGGTGTAGTCAAACCAATACGAATGTCGGTTAAGTTTGTAGCCGGTCTTATAAACACACTGGTGGAACCTTCGGTTTTGAAAATTCGTTGTGAATTTTTAAAAACTATATTTCCACCTGTACTGTTAGCATCTGCCCAAACCATAAAGCCTTGTCCTACGGGAATATACTTTTGTGGTGTTTTTGCTCCCGTTATATTAGGTGCCGGT
>JALVKK010000256.1 GCA_027033875.1 Flavobacteriales bacterium | reverse complement strand
ACATAACCTTTGACAACGGCTGTATGTTGTTGCGCTGTAATATATTGACTGGTAATGAATAATAATACGGCAATGAGTTTTCTCAAAAGATTATTTTTTTACAAAACGTAAAGATACGATTTATATTGTTTGTATTGATGATTTGATGATTTGATGATTTGATGATTTCAAGCATTGTAATTGATTTTTATTCCAAATTGAGTTTATTTTTTTATTACTTCCAAATTGGTTTTGCAGTAATGTTGCTTATTGGAAAAGATAAGAAGAGATTAAATCCTGAAACTTTTATTAGAGAGTTTGACTATTTATTCGGTTTTAGTGTTGGTTATAGATTCAAATCTTGAATATAAATGATTTACATAAAGCGGCAATTTTTAGTTTTTTTTTTATTTATCTATAAAAAAAATAATAAAAATATAAAAAGGCGTGAGAAAATGAATTAAAAATTCTCACGCCTTTTAATTTTTTCGGAATATAAAGTTATTTCTTAGCCAAACTCTGTAAAGCTCGTTTGATTTTTCTGGCTGTTTCAATGTCCGGAGCAGGAATATTTATTTTTGTTTGATAAGATTGAATTTTACCGTCCTTGTAATATTTAATCAATTTTTCTATATGATTGGTGGCTATTTCGACATGTATTTTTTTACCGGACACTTTGATAGTTACACTTTTCGGATTCAAATCGGACAGATTAACTTCGTAAAGGAATTCTTTACTCGATTTTTTACCGGTAATGACATTTTGATATTTTAAACTTTTGTTATCATCTACAAATTCGACGGATTGTTCGTATGCTGTATCACCGAGATTAAAATTTATCAAATTGTCTTGCAGTAATTGTTTTGCGGAACTGAAATCCGGCGCTGATTGTTTTTTAGGGTCAAATTTTGCTTTACAGATTTCGGTCATATTTTTCAACACTTGTTGAACGACAACGGCTTGTTCGGCACCCGGTACATAAATTTGAATATCGGATTTGTAATTCTTAACTTCGTTGTTACGAGTGTACTTGATATATTTATGACTTGATTTGGTTTTAAGTTCTACAACTATAACTTTGCCTTTTGTTTTAGGTTTGATTTGATTTTTTGCCAGATCAATCAAATTAAATTCATATACATCGTTATATGACTTTTTGGCTTCATTGATATTTTGTTCAAATTTGACAATACAATCTCCCGACATATTTTGTCCGTATTCTTTTTCATTAATTTGTATTTTTTCAATCAATCCGTTTAAGATATCGAAACCTTTTTGCAAATCTGAAATTTTAGGTAAACTTGCTTCCAATTTTTGTTTGGCAAGTGGAATAATATCGATTAAAACTTTTTGTAAATCACGGGCTTCTTCAACGTTTTTAGTAGTAATATTTATTTTATCGGTATAATTTTTTTGAACATTATTTTCTAAGAATTTTATTAATTTTAAACCGTGTTTGGTTGCTATTTTTAACCCGAAAGCATCACCGTTGACATAAAAATCGATTTGTTTCGGATTGAGATAAGCCAAATTGAAATTAAAAATTTTATCTTTTTCGCTTTTGCCGGCGGCTATATTTTTATGAAATACGACAGCGCCGGGATAGTCACTGTTTTCGGTTAATTCTTGTGAAATTTGTTTTTTGACCAAATCAACATTGCCTATGTGATTTTTTAACCACTCCAGACGGTCGGAGTAACCGGTCAAAGACAGTCTTTTATCGAGAATTTTACGGGCTATCGGAATGGCTTTTTTGATAGCATCGGCTATGCTTCTACCATTATCGGGGTCTGAGGCATAAACGATTAAAGTATAAATGTAACTTTGCTTTTCGTTATCAACTGTTTTATTGATGAGTTTTTGTCTTTTTTTAGTAGTCAAGGCAACCGTAAATATATCACCTTTTGCAGTAGCTCTAACCGTGTTGGGATCAATATCGGCAAAGTTAAATCTATAGACATTGGATTTGGTCTTACCCTTACTGTCCACTTCGTCAATATGTAAATTTACAACCCCGGGTTCAGGACTTTCAATGGATTGTTGATATTCTTTTTTGCCGGATTGCACAGTGCTTATTTGATCGGAAATGTTTTGTAAAACCGTATCAAAATTTTGAGCATAAGTCGTTAATAATCCGGCAAATACAAAATAGAATGCTAAATACTTTTTCATAATATTATTTTTTTTAGTTAACAACATAAATTTGGTTCAAATATAATAATTTTATCAATTATTTGTTATGCTAATCTCAATAAAAACATTTTCATTTATAAATTATTGAATTTTTATTTTAACTGACTTTATTCCTGTAATTATCTCTAATAGTATCAGAAAAAAAAATATGATGCATAAATATTTGTTTATATCTTTGCCTATTATTTTGCAAATATTGTACCAATTGAGTTGTCGAGTATATTGAAATATGATTTTCAATTTAATTAACCGAACTAATAATGTCTCAAAAGAAAAAAGAATTTAAAAACAAAATCAATATCAAAAACAAACGCGCGCGTTTTGATTACGAGATATTGGACAAATATATAGCCGGCATCCAACTGGTCGGAACTGAAATTAAGGCAATCAGGGAAGGAAAAGCTAATTTGTCCGATAGTTTTTGTGAATTTAACGATCGAGGTGAATTGTTTGTGGTAAATATGTATATCAACGAATATAGTCACGGGACACATTATAATCATCAACCGAAACGTGAACGAAAATTATTACTCAATAAAAAAGAGTTAAAAAAATTGCGTCGTGAAGTGGATAAAAACGGTATGACTATTGTGCCGCTACGGATGTTTATAACCGAAAAAGGCTGGGCAAAACTGGAGATAGGATTGGCTCGCGGACGTAAGAGGTATGATAAACGTCAATTGCTCAAAGAACGGGACATCAAACGCCAATTGGATCAAGTCAGGAAAG
>JALVKK010000255.1 GCA_027033875.1 Flavobacteriales bacterium | reverse complement strand
AACTAACTTTGCAAAAAAACATAAACAAACCCTAATGTCCAAAATTTTATACATTATACCGATAATCATTTTGTTTCCTGCAAATATATTGTTCGGACAAAATCCCGAATTGGCAAAAAAATATTTGGATCAAGGCGATTTGGATAAGGCGGCTTATGAATACAAATTATTGGTTGACAAATTTTCATACAACGATAAATATCTTTTCAGTCTGATAAAAATATACCAATCTCAATCAAAATTTGAAGCGGTAAATAATTTGCTTAAACAAAAAAAAAGCAAACAAAAACCGCAATATCTGGTTTATCGAGGTTATAATTATCAATTGCAAAAAGACAGTATCAAAGCCAAAAAATATTATCAAAAAGCCATAAAAGCCGTCAAAGACATTCCGTATAGAGCTTATGCGGTCGGACAGGCTTTTAGGCAATTGTATCTGCTTGACGAAGCCCTACAAACATATCAAATAGCCATTTCCAAAGGCAATAATCCGAATTATTTGTTGCAAATAGCACAGATTTATGCCGAAAAAAACGACATACCCGATATGATGAAGAGTTATTTGAATCTGCTCGAAAGAGAACCCAAATATACCTCACAAGTCAAATATTATTTAACGCGTGCCATTTCGCAAGACCCCGAAAACGAAGCCAACCAAATCTTAAAAAATCTGTTGATAGAACGGATAAAAGCAACTCAAGATACTCGTTGGTATCGCTTGTTGCAGTGGTTATATACGCAACAAAAAGAATATAAAAAAGCATTTTTGCAACTCAAAAGTTTATATCATAAAAATGAAGCCGACATCAGTGAAATTTTTCATTTGGCTCAAACGGCTGTTTTCAATAAAAAAATAAACGATGCCAAAAGCATTTTTCGTTTTCTCACCCTGCAAAATAAAGCTCCGGAATATGCCGAAAAGGCAAAATTGGAACTTCTCAAACTGGATCTGAAAAATATTTTAACCACGGAACAAAAACAAGAAATAGCTCAAAAATTTGAAACCTATCTGCAAGAAAAATGGTCACCTAAAAATCAAATTGATTTGAAAATTGCCTATGCCGATTTTTTGGCTTTTCACCAAAATCAACCTGCTAAAGCATTGGATATTTTATCCGGTTTGGAACGTAAAACTTTTATCAAAAAACAGCAAGCGGCTATCAAACTAAAAAAAGCCGATATTTTGTTGTTTCAACAAGATTTTAATCAAGCATTGGTACTATACACGCAAGTACAACTCGATTTTCCAAACAACCCGACAGGACACAAAGCTACATTTGATATAGCCCGCGCATCGTTTTATCAAGGCGATATCGACTGGGCGCACTCACAACTCAAAGTTATCAAATCGGTGGCAAGCGACTTGACAGCCAATGATGCCATCGATTTAGATGTATTGATTATCAACAACAAAGAGGAGGGAGATACAATTTACGACGGACTGAAAAAACTAGCTCGTGCCAAATTTGAAATTTATAGAAAAAAATCCGAATTAGCGCTCAAAATATTAGATACGCTGACTCGTGATTTTAAAGGTCAGCTTGTCTATGACGATGCTTTGATGCTTGCCGGAAATCTTTTGGAAAATGCCGGTCAGTATGAGGAAGCACTCAACAAATATCAAGCGGTTTTGGATAATAATACCGAAGATTTACGCAAAGACGATGCGCTCTACAGAATGGCAATCATTTACGAACAACTCGGCGAAGATGAAAAAGCCAAAGAACTGTTTAAAAAAATCATTATAGACTATCCCGGCGGTTTTTGGTACGTCGATGCGCGAAAACATTTTAGAAAACTGCGGGGCGATGATTTGAAAGAAGAGAATTTTTAAATAATTAACTTTCAACTGTTTTCTACATCTTCTCAATCACCAAATATTCCCGATGTTCTTTTTCGGGATAGGCCAAAATTGTATGCACCATTTTGTAATAATAGTCCGGATTTTCAACAAAATCAATATCACTGATGTCCAAAATCAAAATATTGAGATCTTTTTGGGTTTTGATAAAATTCATATAACCCTCGTGAATTTGTGCTAAATATTCTTCCGTGATGGATTGCTCGTAAGAACGTCCGCGTTTTTTAATGTTTTTTAATAACCTGTCAACATTTTGATAGAGATAAATATACAAGTCGGGTTTGGCTAAATCGCGATACATAAAGTTGAAAATTTTGCGGTATAAAGCATACTCATCTTCTGACAGGGTTACTTTGGAAAAAATCAAGGATTTGAACACAAAATAATCGGATACAACGGAAGTTTTGAACAAATCGTATTGCGATAAATCGTCGGTTAATTGTTGATAGCGGTCGGCTAAAAAAGACATTTCCAGCGGAAAAGCATAACGCGATTGGTCCTCATAAAATTTGGGTAAAAACGGGTTTTCTTCAAAACGTTCCAAAACCAATTTGGCATCGACATCTCGAGCAAAACGGGTGGCAAAAGTTGTTTTGCCGGCACCTATATTACCTTCAATAGCGACAAAATTATATGGAAAATTGTTGATTTTCAACTTTTTATCTATTATTTTAGTCGGTGTTTTATCAGGCGATAAAGTTAGCAATTCCCGTTGAGTTTTTTGCCAAACCGGATGAAAAAATTCCGGTAAAATATCGTTTAAAGGTTTTAAAACAAAATTACGTTGTGCAATTAGCGGGTGTGGTATTTGTAAGTTGGGGGTATCGACTTGATGAGTATCATAATATAAAATATCGATGTCAATCAGCCGGTTTTGATATTGTGCGTTTTGTGATTTCTTTTTTCGTCCGATTAGGCGTTCAATTAATTGGGTTTTATGCAATAATTCTTGTGGAGACAATGTCGTTTGTAAAACCAGCACCGTGTTTAAAAAGTCATTTCCGTCAAACTGCCAAGCCTTGGTTTGATATACCGGAGCTGTTG
>JALVKK010000254.1 GCA_027033875.1 Flavobacteriales bacterium | reverse complement strand
ATCTACTTCACGGTGTCCGTAGTAAACCGCCGGATCAAAGATAACGGCACGTCCTTGCAAATTGTAAAAATAATTACCCGACCACAAATCGCCGTGAACCAAAGACGGACGGTCTATCCAAAGCAGTTCCGGTAATTTTTGATAAAGCCGGTCAAATTGGTGTAAAATATCTGCCGGCATACTATTACCGGCTAAGCGGATTTGAAATTGCAAACGGTTTTTGATAAAAAAGTCAATCCAATCATCTTTAAAGCCGTTTTGTTGTGGCAAATTACCGATATAGTTATCATAAGCCAAGCCGTATTGCTGTTGCGTTGTCTGATGCAGTTTTACCAAACTTTCAGCAAAATTTTTAGGGTTTTCGGTTTGATACAACGGCTCGATATATGCCATTAACAAGAAAGATTGTCCTTCAAAAATACCGGTTTGATAGACTTCCGGCACTACAAAAGATTGACTTTCGGACAATAACTTCAAACCATCAGCTTCTTTTTCAAACATATCTAACTTTCCGGCAGTATTGACTTTGATAAAATAATCGCGGTCCGTCATTGCCAAGCGGTATGTGTCATTGATATCGCCACCCGATACGCGTTCGTAGGCACGCAATCGTACCGGTTTTTGCTCAATTTGACTGCAAATCTCTTCTATGTGTTTGATGAAAGGTGTGTGTAACATTGTGTTGATTATTTAAGTAAATCCAGTGTTTCCATAGTTTTATACCAGTAATAAAAAGCTGATTTGTCAGACTGTCTTTTTAATTTATTTAAAAAATTCCAATCAACATTTTCTATATTCCAATTCTTAATATATTGGTTGTCAAAATATTGAATGGGAGACATGTCGTTTTTTAATATTTTTGCTGATAAGTAAGCTATTCGTGCAGCAGTTGCAATAGCATCATCAATCCTAAAATGTCCGGTCATTAGAAAACCTGTACCAAAAGCTTTTATCCCTTTTTGCAGTTCACTAAACTTGTGTTTTTCGTCAAGTGTCCCCTTTCCTCTTTTAGCTATAATAGCGCAAGTATTTATTGTATCCAACAATGCTCTTTCAGGTGTAATATCCAATCCGCGATAAGCAATGCCGGCACGTGCAAAAATATCATAACTACGAGCTACTACATTTATATCCTCTATCTTTTCAAACAGTTTTCCCAAATCGTACAACTGCTTGATAATCTCTAATGAAAATGACTGCTTATCTCTTCCTTTAAAATAAGGAACACCTATCGTATCGGGTGCAAAAGCCGTCAATTTATCTCCCGTAATTGCATCAATACTCGGTACTGTAATAAGGGTTTCTTTTTCGAGTTTAATCCATTTTGTTTGAAGTGGTTTTTCGATTAATTCAGGATAAAGATTATCCTCAAATAATACATCTAATAAGATGGTCCCTGAGTATTTGCTTCCACTGACAGAATTATAAGTAAAAGCATAATGTGCTTTTGGCACACCGGATTTGTAACTCCGATGTTTATCTAGTTCAAATGATTTGAATTTAGAGGTTTTGATAAGCTTCTCCAATACCGCTTCAAGTTTTTCTCTGTTTGAGTTACAAATAATGTCAATATCTATGGAAAATCTGTTTCCCTCGTTTAACAAAAGCAAAAGAGCTGTACCTCCTTTAAAAACAAAATCTAATCCGTTATGGCGGAGCTGTTCCAATAAATGTAAAGCATAAATCATTTTTTCAAGAATACCTTTATCTATTTTTTTATGCGCCCTTTGTTTTTTGAAAGAGTTAAGCCATTCCGGTGTAAAACAGTATTCTTTAATCATTTAATTATATCTTTTTGCACATTATTTATATTATTGATTATGAACCGATTAATCTCTTTTTCTTTTTCTCGGCGTTTGGCATAAGCAAATAATTTAGTAAAATTAATACTGTACTTTTTAAAAGCATTTTCGTAAATCTGTATCATTTCAGAACCTTGAAAAAAATAAAATAACCGGTCTTCCGTAAAAATATCAACGAGTATTTTTTCAAGCAAAGGAGTATAAAACCGTATATTACCCTCAACTCTTTTGGTAATAGGCGAACGGGTAATCAGCTTTTTAATAACTACGGGATTTTGACTTTCTGCAACATAAAAATCAATAATTTTTTTATCAGGGTTGAGAAAAAAATCAAAACGAAAAGTATCTTTCAATTCATAGTAAAGTGATTCTACAAAATCTTTTTCAATTTCAATAATTATGATATTTTTTGACGATTGATGCTGCGCAAACTCATTAATCCACAGAGTATTCCAAATGCAATACTTTACATCTTCAAAATTTTTGTTTATTGATTTGACAAGTTTTATAATGTTGCCGGAAATCTCAGGGATATATTTAGGTTTCTCAGAAATCATATAAAAGCCCCTGCGAACAGACGTAATAATATTTTTATTTTTTAAATTATGTATTCGCCAAGTAAAAGTATTATCATTCAAATCCGGCTCAAATTTTACAAAAAAATCCCATAGATCTTTTCTTGAGAAAACACCTCTATCTTGAAATTGTAAAATAAGTTTTTTTTCAAGCGTTTTTGACATTCCGTTTCAAATTTTTGCCAAATATACAAAATTCTGACAAATATTTGAAATCAAATTTTTACCTGAAAATAAAATTTCCGGCATTTATTTGAAAAAAACGCTGCTCCTTAAATTTCCTTTCGGAATATTGTCCCAATAAATAATACGCAATAACAACAACGACTATATATGTTGCCGGAATATCTTGTAAATTTAAAGAATTAAGCAAAAATAAAATTGCTACAGTTGCTATGATAACAATGTAATCGAAGTTTCTTTTTTTCATTAAAATGATTATTTGGTGAAACGGTTATTTGGTTATTTGAGAGTGAGTGCTTCGTGGAAAGTGCCAAGTGCGTGGTGGAGTGGAATGCACACTTTCCAC
>JALVKK010000253.1 GCA_027033875.1 Flavobacteriales bacterium | reverse complement strand
CAAACTCTTAAATTTGTAGGCTTACGTCCGTCCAAAAAAATTAAACTCTTTAACGGCAAACTCGAAGCCCGTTTGGTGCAATACTTAATGTATGCAGGAACTAAAAAATTAACATCTGAACATCGGGTATAACACTTGTTTGTTATCACCTGTTTCTTGCAATTGGTAATATAAACCTGTCAAACCATAAACAAATCTCTGATAATCCCTTCGATAACAAACCAATGTGCCGGATGGGGTTTTAAATGATTACTTTCTATAATAAGTTGTTTGTTTTCAACATATTTATCAATCTGTCTCTGTAAATATTCAAAGTATTTTTCTCCCAATCCCTTTATATCGTTCAGATTGACACCCTTTGCTGTACGCAAACCGGTCATCAATAATTCGTTATAAATGTCTCGTCGGCTCAAGACTTCTTGTTCATAATAGTTATCGGTTTTTAGTTTTTTTATATATAAAGCATTATTGGCTATGTTCCAACGCCGTTGACGAGTTTTATAAGAATGCGCCGCAGGTCCCAAGCCCAAATACGGGACATTGTTCCAGTAATGACTGTTATGTTGCGAAACATAATTTTTTTTGGCAAAATTCGAAATCTCATAATGCCCATAAGCGCGAGTCGAAAGCATTTCACTTAAAAGGTAAAATTGACGTGCAGACTGTTCGTCCGAAACAGGCGGAAAAATTTGTTTTTTGATTTGCCAAGCCAAAACCGTCTGTGGTTCAACGGTTAAAGCATAAGCCGAAATATGCGGGATTTGATAATTCAATACTTTTTGAATATTTGAGCAAAGTTTTTTATCGGTCAATCCCGGAATACCGTACATCAAATCTATTGTGATATTGTCAAATCCGGTATTTTGTGCCGATTCAATAACTTGTTCGGCTTGAATAGCCTTATGCGACCGATTCAGTTTTTGTAAATCTTCATCATAAAATGATTGAACTCCTATACTCAACCTGTTGATTCCCAACGATTTTATTTCTTTCAGTTTATTAGATGTCAAATCGTCAGGATTGCCTTCCAAAGTTATTTCGGAATCAACCGAAATCGAAAATGTTTGATATATTTTATTCAAAATTTTGGCAATATCCCCTACCGGCAACAACGAAGGTGTGCCACCACCGAAATAGATAGTATCGAATTGAAAAGTCCGCCATGCCGGTGCGCGCCTGTCTATTTCTTCAATAATTGCATCGATTAAAGCATCTTTCTGTTTTATCGACGTACTATAATGAAAATTGCAATAATAACACGCCTGTTTGCAAAAAGGTATGTGAATATAAATACCTGCCAAAATCTGTACCGAATTGGTTATTTTTGATATTGAAAAATCTGTACGAGACAATTTTCAATACCGGTTTATTTAAAGGCTTGAATACCCGTAATATCATAGCCGGTAATCAACAAATGAATATCGTGGGTACCTTCGTAAGTAATAACCGATTCCAAATTCATCATATGACGCATAATCGGATATTCGCCTGTAATACCCATTGCACCCAAGACTTGTCTTGCTTCGCGAACCACGTTCAAAGCCATTGCCACATTATTTCGCTTTGCCATCGATATTTGCGCGGCGGTCGCCCGTCCTTCGTTACGCAAAGTTCCAACCCGCCATACGAGTAGTTGAGCTTTGGTAATTTCGGTCAACATTTCGGCTAATTTTTTTTGTTGCAACTGAAAACTCGCAATTGGTTTGCCGAACTGTGTACGTTCTTTGGCATAACGCAAAGCCGTATCGTAAGCGTCCATTGCAGCACCGAGAGCGCCCCACGCAATACCGTATCTTGCCGAGTCCAAACAAGTTAAGGGTCCGCGCAAGCCGTCAGCTTCAGGCAACAAATTTTCTTTGGGAACTTTCACGTCTTGAAAAATCAATTCGCCGGTAGCCGAAGTACGTAAGGACCATTTATTATGTGTTTCGGGCGTAGAAAAACCTTCCATACCGCGCTCCACAATCAAACCTTTGATACGTCCGGCTTCATTTTTGGCCCAAACAACGGCAATATCGGCAAAAGGCGCATTCGAAATCCACATTTTAGCACCGTTGAGCAAGTAGTGGTCGCCTTTATCCACAAATTTGGTTTCCATACCACCGGGGTTAGACCCGTGATTGGGTTCGGTCAACCCGAAACAACCCATCAACTCGCCCGAAGCCAATTTAGGTAAATATTTTTGTTTTTGCGATTCACTACCGAATTTCCAGATAGGATACATCACCAACGACGATTGTACCGATGAGGTTGAACGGATACCCGAATCACCGCGTTCCAATTCCTGCATCATAATACCGTAAGATATATAATCCAATCCCGGACCACCGTATTTTTCCGGTATAAAAGGTCCGAAAGCGCCGATTTCAGCCATACCCTTGAGAATATGCATCGGAAATTTTGCTTCTTGTGCAACATCCTCTATAATCGGACTTACCTCACGTTTTACCCATTCTCGCGTTGCATCTCGTACCAATTTATGTTCATCCGACAACAATTCATCTACCAAATAATAATCCGGATGTTTAAATAAATCTTGTGCCATAGTTTTCTGTATTAATTTGTTTTAACAATTAGGCAAACATAACAATTTACCGCCAATATTTTATTGAAAATAGACATTTTTTAGATTTGTTTTTAGGTCGAAGGCTTTGGTAGTTCTATGAAAGTACACAATATGCCACCGTCACCGGTTATCTAAACAGCTGTAGAAGTCCACCTTCTAACAATACAAATCGTTGAGTATCAACATCTAATTTCTATATCATCTTTTGTAAAAGCTAATGTTAAATAATGTCACCCCTACGGGGTTTATTTTATGGTATTTGTCTAAACAATATCTCCTTTCAACTTTTAACTCAGGTTACTGAGCCTGTCGAAGTACAACTTTCAACTATAATGTCGCACCTA
>JALVKK010000252.1 GCA_027033875.1 Flavobacteriales bacterium | reverse complement strand
TCACGCCAAGTTTCGCCGGCATCTTCGGATTTATAGACTTTTGATTCCGGCCCGCCACTGATATGCGTAAAAACATGACGCCGACGTTGTTCGGAAGTAGCATACAAAATATCCGGATTCTGCGGGTTTCTGACCACATTATTGACACCTGTATTTTCGCTGATATTCAAAACTTTTTTCCATGTTTTGCCCCCGTCGATAGTTTTGTATAAACCACGGTCGCCGCCCGGACCCCAGATAGAGCCTTCGGCAGCTACCAAAACCGTATTGTCATCACGCGGGTCGATATCAATCATGCCAATATGAAAAGATTTTTTTAAACCCGTATTTTTCCAAGACTTACCGCCATCGACAGATTTATAGACACCGTTGCCGTAACCCAAATCACGCTGGTGATTGTTTTCACCGGTGCCGAGCCAAACGGTATTGTGATTATTCGGGGCTATTACGATATAACTTGTAGCATAAGCACCGTATTTATCAAAAACCGGTTTGAAACTGATACCGTTATTCTCCGTTTTCCAGACGTGTCCCGCAGCCGTTGCTACAAAATATTCAGCTGCATTATCGGGATTAACGGCAAAGTCTGCCACCCGCCCGGATGAAAAAGCCGGTCCGATACTGCGGAATTTTAAACCGCCGATTGCTTTGGCAATAGGATTGTCTTTTGATGTTTTTTTGTGTTTTTTTTGAGCCGGCATGGTTACCGGAACGGCTATCAATAATAGCAAGATTATGATTTTTGTCAGATGAGTCATAATAGTATAAATTAGAATCAATCAAGATAAGGCAAATATAGATTATTTTAACGTAAATTCAACTTTATTTTCCGTGTCTGAATTTCCTCCGATGAAAACGATAAATTTTCCCGGTTCCGTACCGAAACTCATATCTTTTTTATAAAACGAAAGCTCTTTTTTTCCAATTTTGAAAAAAAGTTTCTTTTTTTCTCCTTTTTTTAAATAAATTTTTTGAAATGCTTTCAGTTCTTTAACCGGTCTGGTTACACTTCCGACTATATCTCTGATATAAAGTTGCACGATTTCTTCACCGTCATAATTACCTGTATTAGTTACGGTAACAGTTGCTGTTATTACGTCATTTGCGGTCATTTCATTTTTATTTAAATGTATCTTACCGTACTCAAATTTTGTGTATGAAAGACCATACCCGAAAGGATAAAGAGGCGAATTTGGAACATCTAAATATTTTGATGTAAAAAAATCTTCCGGATTATATGGTCTTCCTGTATTTTTATGATTATAGAAAATAGGAATTTGTCCTACATTTCTAGGAAAAGTCATCACGAGTTTTCCGGAAGGATTGTAATCACCAAAAATTACGTCTGCTATACCATTACCTGCTTCGGTACCTGCAAACCAAGTTTCTAAAATAGCAGGTGCATGCTCGTTTAGATGTTCTATTGTTAAAGGTCTGCCGTTCATTAAAATAACAGCCGTGTTTTTATTCACTTTAAATATCGTATCTGCAAGTTCATTTTGATTACCGGGTAAATCAATCATAGCTCTTGAGCGTGCTTCTCCACTCATATCGTTACTTTCACCAAGTGCCAATATTACAGCATCGGCTTTTTTGGCAATCTTTATTGCATCGACAAAACCTTTCGTGCCGTTTCCTTCTATTTCAGTTCCTTTGGCATACAAAATCTTAACATCATTACCGACTTTATTTTTGATACCTTCGAGCAATGTAACAGGTCTTTTATACCTATCACCGGCAGCAGACCATTTGCCGATCATATTGGCTTTGTCATTTGCCAGAGGACCAATTACGGCAATTGTTCTATAATCTTTTCTAAAAGGCAGAATATCGTTATTTTTTAGCAATACACATGATTTTCTTACCGTTTCTCTAGCTAAAGCTATTTTTTCGGGCGACATTATTTCTTTTTTTTCTCTGCTTGTATCACAATATTTGTAAGGATTTTCAAAAAGCCCCAACTCATATTTTACTTTTAAAATTTTATAAACAGATTCGTTTAATCTTTCTTCTGAAACATCGCCGTTATTAATCGCTTTTTTGAGATTATTTATAAATCCTTGCCCTACCATATCCATATCAACACCGGCATTAAATGCCAAAACCGTTGCATGATAAAGATCTTCGGCGACTCCATGCTTAACAAGTTCATTAATAGCGGTATAATCGGACACAACAAAACCTTTAAACCCCCACTGTTTTCTTATTAAATCTTTCCACAACCATTTGTTTGCCGTACATGGTACTCCGTTTATTTCATTAAAGGCTGTCATAGCAGTTCTGACACCGGCATCTACAGCAGCTTTGTATGGTGGCAGATATATTTCGTAAAGAGTTCTTTTTGATAAATCAACCGTGTTGTAATCACGACCTGCAATCGGTGCGCCGTAAGCTGCAACATGTTTGACGCAAGCAAGTATGGTATTATCATTGCGCAAGTCATCTCCTTGATAGCCTTTTACTCGAGCTTTGGCTATTTGAGAACCTAACCAAGGGTCTTCTCCGGCGCCTTCCATCACTCGTCCCCAGCGGGGATCACGGGTAATATCAACCATCGGACCAAATGTGAAATTTATACCTTCAGCTGAGGCTTCTTCGGCAGCAACTCTGTGTGTTTTTTCTATAAGATCTAAATCCCAACTACAAGACTCAGCCAAAGGAATAGGAAATATTGTTCTTTGTCCGTGAATAACATCAAATGCAAATAACAATGGAATTCCTAAACGAGAACTATCAACCGATATGTGCATTAATTCTTTGGCAAACTCAGCGGTAATAGCATTATACATAGCACCTATTTTGCCGGCTTTAATATCTTGTCTATAATTAGTTTTAACCAAAGGTCCTGTGATTGCCTTATTTTTAGTAACCAAATTTAATTGTCCTATCTTTTCATCCAATGTCATTTTAGAAATAAGA
>JALVKK010000251.1 GCA_027033875.1 Flavobacteriales bacterium | reverse complement strand
CTTCACCACCATATTTGATATAATCGGCTATTGAAGGTGCATAATCTCTTTGATTATGCCATTGTGGCGCTCCTGTTGCAGTTAACATCAAATTTAATTTTTCACTGACTTTATAACCTATACTGTAAAACCAAGTATAACCCTGTCCTTGTGTGCCGTCAACATAACCGTCTCCACTAAAACGACTTAATAAAACAGAAGCAGATAAACCGTTCCCTAATAAACCGGTATTATAAGCCGCTGAAAATTTCATATACTTATCATTACCAAAAGTAGCAGCAACCACACCACCGCGCTTTTTGTTAGCAGAATTTGTCAAAACGTTAATAGTACCTCCAACAGAAGAGATGGCTAGTTTAGAAGAACCCAAACCTCTTTGTACTTGCATGGCCGAAGTTACATCGGCTAAACCCGCCCAGTTAGACCAATATACCCAACCGTTTTCCATATCATTAACCGGCATACCGTTAATCATAACAGCTGTATTTCTTTGATCAAAACCACGTACGTTGATACGAGCGTCACCAAAACCACCTCCTCGTTTAGTCGCATATACTGAAGGTGTGTAATTCAAAACTTCCGGTAATTCTTTAGTACCGATACGTTCTTGTATTTCAGCTGCTTTCAAGGTAGAAACAGCAACAGGTGTTTGGCGTTCTTTGGCTATATCAGCGACCCCTACAATCACCACTTCATCAAGTGAAGCGGCATTGGGGGTTAATGCAACTGTTCCCAAATCTTTTGTTTGTCCGTTTGATACATTAATTGAGAGAGTTAATGGTTCATAACCGACATAAGAGATATTAATTTTTTGCGCACCGGCAGGTACACTCAAAACAAATTTACCGTCGAAGTCCGTTGCAACACCTTTGGTTGTTCCGACAACAACAACGTCAGCGCCCGGTAAGGCTTCGTTGGTTTTTGCATCGACAACGCTTCCTTTAACAGAGCCTTGTGCAAAAACATTACTTGCCATTAATGTAAAAACAGCAAATACCAATAAGTTTTTGATTGTTCTCATATTTAAGTTTTTTTGAGTTATAATGTTGCAAATTTAATTTTTTTTTAGCAAAAAAAAAATCTTATTAGCAGTTTTTTTATTAATTTAAAAAGTTATTATATATTTTTATTTTTTACTTTTTCGTATAATCATTATTACTTTCGATATTCAATAAACCGAAACAAAATATGTCATCTCTTTACATAAGAAGTCAATAATTATTATATATTCCAACGTCAATAATAAATTTATACGATAAGAACCGCTTAGTTTTATGACAAAAACTAAGCGGTTCTTATACTTAAAGATTTATAATTAGTGAAAGTGCAGTATTAGTAAAATAAACCACTGTTTCTCAACATAAACACAATCCCTATTGAAGGTGAAAACTGCCAATCGTTATACAAATTGTCCACCATAGATGAATTTGGAACCAAACCATCTACTTTATCACTTAAAAAATACAACCAACGTGAATTGAAAGAAATAGCCAGATGACCATTGAGTTTATATCTAAGTCCGGCTTCCAACATAAAAGTAGGTGCAACGCCCGGTTTGTTATAAACGCCTCCTTTAAAAGCATTTGGTATGACTTCCGGATTTGTGTCAATATCTCCTAATTCAGAACTGATTTTATCTACATGAGCCATAATACCGGCACTAACACCGATAAAAGGATCAAATTTTTCTAAAAAAACATCATCGCTAAATGAAATTGTATTCAAATCCCCAAGGTGATACTCAATTCCAAAACTTACTTGTGATTGGAAAATGGAACCGCTAAAGGCTTTGAGTTTAACTAATTCGGAACTTAAATTTACGTCATTATAAGCCTTATCAAAACTCAAAGTTGTGTAACCGACATTGAAAATTAACGGAAATTTCAGGTGTTTACAAGTATAACAACTCGGCCTGTTATAATCCAAAAGTATTAAAAATGCCTTTCCGCCAATTAAAAAGCCATTATTTCCCAATGTTGAAGAAAAATCGCCTCTTTGACCATAATCTCCCTGAAAAAGGGAATAACCTCCATTTATTTCATATTCATCAAAGTACCTGCGTTGACCTTGAGAAAAACTCCAAATCAAAACAAGAATAAATGACAACACAATTTTTTTCATAACAAATATTTTAGATTTCAAAGTTACAAAAAAAAATAAAACCACAAAAAATTAGAGTATTTTTTTTACTTTTACCAAAAATTTTTTTGTGAGTGATTTTTTCGAAAAATATCAGAAACGTAGAATAATCAGTACTAACATATCTGTTGTTGTCAGTATAGCTATCGTATTGTTTCTATTGGGAGCATTAGGTTTTTTCTTATTAAATTCTAAAAATATTACAAATCATTTCAAAGAAAAAATAATAATAACCGTTTTTTTTAAAGAACATACTAAACTTTCAGAAATTAAACAATTTGAAAAAAAAATAAAGTTATCTCCTCAAGTTAAGCATACAAAATTTATTACTAAAAAAGAGGCTGCAAAGCAACTTCAAAAAGATATAGGAGAAGATTTTATCAAATTTTTAGGTTTTAATCCGCTTCAAAATAATTTGGAAATAAATCTGAACGGTGAGTATGTAAATGCTAAAAAAATGGATAGTCTCAAACAAAATTGGGAAAAATATAAATTCGTTTCGGAAGTAAATTACGAGTATTACAAACCTTTGGTCAAAGGCTTAAATCAAAATGTCAAAAAATTGAGCTTTTGGGTATTAATTATCAATAGTATTTTTTTGATTTTGGTTTTTCTTTTGATCAATAGCGCTATCCGTTTGCATCTTTACAATAAGAGGTTTGCTATCAAGACGATGCAGCTGGTAGGCGCTACAAAAGCTTTTATCAGACGACCGTTTTTGTTCAATGCGTTTTGGTTGGGTTTTGCCGGCGCATCAATTGCCTCAATTATTCTGTACATTTC
>JALVKK010000250.1 GCA_027033875.1 Flavobacteriales bacterium | reverse complement strand
CAGCCGGCTATCCCGTTTGTCAGGTATTATATGTCTTTGCATCAAGAAAAAATTGAAAGCATAGATCAAACTTGTTCTTGTGCTTGCAACAACAAACACGATACAACCCATCCGCCTACGGGAGATGCCTATTTAAAAGCGCTGATAAAACGTGCTTGTAAGGATAAGAAAAAAGACAGCCCCAAGTTGCCGGTTGTCAATATTTCGGTTTTTGTCAAAACTTTATACTCACCTAAATCTCCGGTTTATACTTGTCCGGAACAGAACTATACCAAAATTTCAGATTTCATAATCCTACCGCCGACAAGTTCTCATATTGAAGAACTGTTCAGACCACCGCAACTTTCTTAATCATCACAATTTTGTCGATTGTGAGAATCTTATTACTTATTATTTTAGCGGAGATTTGTAATAAATCAATATGCTGAGAGTATTATTTTGTCACGGGGCAATTCCTTGATGCCTGTTGATAGTATTACATTATTATTGAGCTTAAATTAATTTCATATTATCAAAAAATTCAAAGAAATCAGCTTTGGTTTATTGCAAGTCTCTTTATAATACAAATAAACATGCTTTCCGGCATTTTCCAATAATTATTTATAAGATTTTGAAGCATTTAGTTTCATATATATTAATATTTATATACACTTTGATTATTGTCAGTCCCGCAGTACCTGTGGCGGACTATATAATCAATTATAAGCATATATCTGAAGATCTTTGCGTAAACAAGGACAAACCTTGGATGCATTGTCATGGAAAATGTTATCTGAAAAAAGAAATAAAAAAAGTATTGGGCGAGGATAATCCCGGTAAGAAAAAAACCACTTTACCGGTTTTTAAACTTAAAGAATACGCTAATTATTATCGCATAGGCTTGCTCAAAAAATTTTATTTAAAACAAATCTTTCAACTCGAAGAATCAATCACATTCATACCCAAAACCTTTAAAGGTTACTTACCCGATATGATCAAACCGCCACCGGTGCTTCATTATATTTATTAAGATGTTTATAAATTGTATTGTTGTTTCTATTGAGAGAAACCGGTTCTCATTCAATAAAAGGAACGAATGAGTAATCTTAGTATTACGGATTTTTTTTCCTGGACGAAAGTCAGGGGTATTTGAAATGACAATAATTATCATCAAACTGAAATTAACGATTAAAAACAAAAAGCATGAAGCAAATATTGATAATATTGCTTTTATGGAATGGGTATGTTTTTGCCCAACCTAAAAGTATCACCGGAACGGTTTATGATGCTGCTGATAATGAAGCGCTGGCAGGTGTGGTTATAACAAGTCTAAAAGCCGATGTCAAAACCGTTACGGATATCGACGGAAAATTTAAGATAGATATTATGCCCGGCGCAATATTGATATTTAGTTATCCGAATTACAAAACACTCAAATTATCCGCTAAAGACGGAATGCGGGTGGCTATGGTTAAAGAAGCCGTTTCATTGGACGAAGTCGTCATCAAAGCAGACCCGATGGCTGATATTACACATTCGGTTGTGGTCATGGACGATGTCGTTAAGAGCAGCCAGCCGCGTAATGTTGCCGACTTATTTAAGGATATTCCGGGTTTTAGCATTCAAAAACGAAGTGCAACCGCTATGGAACCGTCCTTGCGTTCGTTTAAATACGAAGAAATGAATGTAAAATATGATGGTGGCAACAAAATGGTGAATGCCTGCCCTAACCGTATGGACCCGATTACGGCACATGTCATACCCGAATCCGTGCGAAAAATAGAAGTGGTCAAAGGACCTTTTACCGTGCGTTTCGGGCAAGTATTTGGAGGCGTGGTTAATATGGTTACGCGTCAGCCGACACCGGCGGATTATGGTTTGCATGGCAACCTGCAATCGGGCTATGAAACCAATGGTAACAATCTGGTTTTACGTGCCGATGTACTGTATGCAACCGAAAAATTAGACCTTAATGTCGATGGAGAGCATCGCGATTTCGGTGATTATACCGATGCTGCCGGCGTGGTAACACCTGCCGGTTTTAAAACCGACAGCTATTCGGTTAAGTTGGGCTACAATCCGACTAAAAACCAGCGTTTACAAATCAATTGGCATCAAAAATTCGGTAGTGAAATTAAACACGCCGGCTTGCCTATGGACTCGCCCAAAGATGATAGTTATCTGTTGGGATTGGATTATAAGATAAAGCAATTGTCAGAAAAAATCAGATATGTACAATTCAAATCTTATTATTCCTACGTTGATCATTTGATGACCAATGGTTACGGCATGGAGAAACCGCGTCCGAATTATCCCGGAATTGATGCCCGCACACCGGTTACTTCCAATACCATGGGTGGCAAACTGGAAGTGGCATTAACACCCAAAAAGGACTGGCTGATTTATACCGGATTGGATACCGACATCATCAAACGAGACGGTACCAAAACGGTCATCGTCAATAATAATCCGAATACAGGGGTGCCATTGAACCCGCCAACAGTCAAAAAGATGAAAGTTTGGCAAGATGCCTACATCAATGATTTCGGTGTTTTTGCCGAAGCTAATCATAAGGTATCAGAGCATTATTATTTGACTGCCGGTTTACGAACTGATTTTGTAGTTTCGGAAGCAAAAAATCCGGCGCAAGGATTTATTGATATTTACGGCAACACCGGTCAAAAAACAGATATGACAATTGGAGGTAACGTGTCTGTTAAATATAAAAAAGATGATTACCAATTACAGTTGGCTGTTGGTCGCGGTACCCGAACACCGTCAATGCTGGAACGCTATATTTACCGTTTTATCGTAGGACGGGATAGCCGGGAATATATCGGGAATCCTAATTTGAAACCGGAAATCAATAATCAGGTGGAAGTATCGGTTCAAAGAAAATGGACAAAATTCCAAGCCGGTGGTAGCATCTTTTATTCCTATTTTCAAGACTATATCACGCCTGTTTTAAC
>JALVKK010000249.1 GCA_027033875.1 Flavobacteriales bacterium | reverse complement strand
AAAATAAAAAGTTATTTTTAATAAGATATGCGCCGCCGAATAGGGGAACTGAAATCTGAAATCATATTTATTTAAATTGTGCTTCAAATTCTTCTAAAACAGGCTTAACGGTTTCTTCGGGCAGATCGCTGATTTTGATGTACATCAATCCGTCAATGGCATTGTTAAACGCCGGATCGACATTGAAAGCTATCAAACGGGCGTTTTGTTTAATGTATTTTTTTAACAATACCGGAATTTTGAGATTATGCGGTTCCAATTCGTCAATCAGTTTGTCAAATTTGGTTAAATCAGCTCCGGTCGAATCAAAAATAAAAGTTTTGTCCTCATCTTTCAGCTTGACTTTAAAGGCTTTGTTCGGACGTACAAATTGTGCCGTATATGCATCGTAATAATGTGATTTCATAAATTCAATTATCAAAGATTTTGAAAAATGCGAAAATTTATCGCTGATACTGACCGGTCCTATCAAATATTGATGGTCGGGATACCTCAAGGTTGTGTGTACGATGCCTCGCCATAATAAAAACAAAGGAAAAGGCTTTTGTTGATAGTTTTTTTCGATGAAAGCTCTTCCCATTTCAATAGAACGGCTCATCATATCGTAAAGTTCGGGTTCAAAACTGAATAATTCGTTCAAATAAAAACCCTTGATACCGTATTTATCAAAAATTTCTCGTCCCAACCCCATACGGTATGCACCGGCTACTTGTTTGTTTTTTTTATCCCACAGTATTAAATGTTTGTAGTATTTATCGTATTTGTCCAAATCCGATTCTTTGCCAGTGCCTTCGCCGACCGCTCTGAACGTAATCTCACGCAAGCGACCTATTTCTTTGATTAGATTCGGTATGTCTTTTGCTTGTGCAAAAAATACTTCGTATTCATTTTTTTCAAACATTTTTGCGCCGGAAGTCTTCAAATGTTCAATATCTTTTGATAATTTTTCTTTTGCAACCGGTGGAATTACCGGTTTTTGTTGTCCCTTTCTTTTTGTAGCAGGCAACTTAATCTTGTCTTTAAATCCGGTAGATTCAAATGTTCTGGCTAGAATATAAGTTTTCTTTCTAATAAAAGCGCCTAATAAATTTTGATTGGCAAATCCGGCTTGTATTTTGGGCGTTATGGGTTTGCCTATACGAACTTTGATGTTTTTTTTCATATCCGAAATGGCTTCGGAAGGCAATTTTGCCGTACGTAAAACCGGATGTAAACGTGATAAAAAATAAAACAAACGACTGTTTCTGGCGTGAAAATATACAGGTATAATGGGAACTTGTGCTTCGTAGAGCAGTTTGGCTACCTGTTTATTCCAAGTCTTATCAACAACAAGTTTACCGTTTTTGTATGTAGATACTTCTCCCGCCGGAAAAAGTCCCAAACCATGTCCGGCAGATAAATGTAATAATGCGTTTTTTAAACCGGACTTAGTGTTTTTGTCAGAATGAATATTGATAATGTATTTATTTATTTGCGGTACATTTTTTAATATAAACGAACTCAAAACTTTATAATCCTTTCGTTTTTGAAGCATAATTTTTAACAACAACACACTGTCCAAACCTCCTAACGGATGATTGGAAACCGTTATAAATGCTCCGTTATCGGGAATCCGTTTTAAATCATCTTCCGGTATTTCAAAACTAATGTTCAGTTTATCGATAATTGCATCGATAAAATCCGAATCTTGATACCGGTATATATCTTTATACATTTGATTAATCCGGTGCATGCCGAGCAAGCGCATCAACAGCCAACCCGTAGCCGTGCCAAAAACACCGGTTTTATCCAATTTGACTGCTTTGGCTATATCAGATGCTTTGATTAATTCGGGCATAAAGTTTCGTCTTGTTTGCTTGTTGCTACAAATATACTAAAACTTTTATTTTATTGTTTTTTCAATCAATATTATTTATATTTGTCAATATATTTTGCAATTATTTATAATAATTTGCTTATGAAAAGTTATAAATCACTATTATTATCCCTGTCATTTATTCTAATTATTTCGTGTACGCATGATAATGATGATAATGACATTGCAACAGTCTCTTTTACCGAAATAAGCAAAAGTGCTTTATATGGTAATGGAGACGAAGGTATTTCGCAATCCAATTTGGTCATAACAAACAATACCGATTGGCAAAACTTGATGGACCAAATGAATACCGTAAATAACGTAACGGATGATTTTACAGAAACTGACATTGATTTTGATGCTTACGAAATCATTGCCATCTTTTTAGATGTAAAACCTAGTGGCTGGGAAGTAAAAATAACGGAAATTATTAAAGATGATGCCAATATTCACGTTTACAAAACTGACGAAGGATTTATATATTCAGTCATGACGCAACCTTTTCATATTGTAAAAATTCCAAAAAGTCACAAACCTGTAATATTTCATTAGAAATTCACTCAAATTGCTTTAATCAATTAAGATTTTCCGGAATAAAACCCAACACAAAGCAAATAATCCGGCTCTAATTCATAAAAGAACAAATCAACTGTTTTTTGTTCTCTCAATAAAGCTGTAGCTTTGGTATTGTTCCGGTAAAAGTGAGTCAAATGAATATCTTGCTTAAAACTCAATCCGGCAACACCGGCTAGTTTGTAGATACTTTCTTTGGCTGTCCATACATATTGCAACTGTGTTAAAGCATCTTTGTTTTGCGGTACAACATCATCAGGATGATAAAACCGGCTACTGATTTTATGCAATTTCGGATTTTTTCGTTCAATATCAATTCCTACAGATTCCTTACCGACGGCAACAACCACGTATTCACCCGAATGACTGATAGATATATATTGTCCGTTTGTTAAAACCGGTTTTCCGTTTGACAAATAGTTTATTTTACCGTCCAAATTGTGTCTATACAGTAACAATTGTTTGGCTAGAGATTGTTTTTGATGTTTTAACGAAACGTATTTATCAGCTTCTACTGTTTTTTC
>JALVKK010000248.1 GCA_027033875.1 Flavobacteriales bacterium | reverse complement strand
ATGAATTGGGCTGTCGGACTGACAGCCCAATTTGTTAAAAAAATAATTTCATATTTGTTTGATTATTATTTAAAATCATTATAAATTTGTTTAAAATTTAAAACTTTATATTATGAATAACAATACAAATAAATTCAAACTTTTGTACATGCTGTTTGGTTTACTGGGGACAGGTTTGATTGTAGCAACTTATTTTTTACCAATCTGGTGGGTGGCCTTGCAAAGTATTCAATATCCCAAAGCTATGTATCCCAAAGGGATTCGTATCGAGTTTAAATATGACGGCGTTTATAACGGTTGCGAAGGTGTTCGCGAACGTGAAGAATTGGCTATGGACGCCGGCGCCAACTGTTTGATAGAAATGAATAAAATTAATCACTTTATCGGTATGTACCCCATTGTACAAGGCGTTAACGATGTGGACGAATTAGGTAACCACGTCAGATATCCGGTTTATGCCGGTGATAGTATTCCGGATGATAAAATTCCGGGAGCTTTAAAAGTCTTAGATGAGATTATGCGTAATGCACATATAGCTTTTGTATTACTTGCCCTATTGGGACTTGTTTTTGTTTTTATTCAAAAGAAAAAATTATCTTGGGCGGCTATTCTGACAGCATTAGCCCCAATCTATTTTTTATTGATCTACGTTTATTATCTGTACTGGTATGGTCACCATCTCGGTTTGCACGGTGGTGGTGCTTTTAACGGTATCAAACCTTTTATGCCTACGGTTTTCGGTGAAGGAAAAGTGGCGCAATTTACAACGATGTCTTATCCTTACTATGGATTCTTTGTAGGTTTAGGAGGAGCAATCCTATTATCATTGGCAGTCAACTTTAAGAATAAATACATCAAATTAAACAAATAATTTTATTTGCATTATGAATATCCAAGCGATATTCATAATGCTTTTTTTATTACAGCATACCGAATCGGTACTGTGGTGTAACAACACAAATATGAAAAAAAGTATTTTATACATACTACTATTTTCTTTTACTTCACTTTTTGCACAGGTTGACAAAAGCTATCATCCGGGCTTGGTTCGTTCTGTTGACGGGGCACAAGAAAGAACCGGTATGCGCAATCTTCAACCGCTTTTAGATGCTTTACATTCCGGCGATACGCTCAAATTGGAACCGGGTTTTTACTACGGTCCGGCGCATATTACCACGCCCAATGTGACCATTGACGGGCAAGGAAAAGCCACTGTTTCAGGACGGAATCTGAAATCCGTTTTATATATTGAAGCAAATGGTGTTACCATAAAAAATTTACATTTGATTGAATCCGGTGATTCTCCCGATAGAATTGACTGTGCCATAAAAGTCAAAAAATCCAATGATTTTCAAATTGTTAACAATAAAATTGAAGAGACTTTATTCGGAATCGATGTTTTTTGGTCAGAAGCCGGTTTGATAAAGCATAACGATATTACGTCAATAGCGAGAAAACCGAAAGGTTTAAAAGGCGATGCCATTAGATTTTGGTATTCCAAATTCAATTTGGTGCAAGAAAATATCTGGCACCAAGTACGCGATATGGTAGTTTGGTATTCATCTGACAATCAGTTTGTAGGCAATAGAGGGATTGGTAACCGGTATAGCATCCATTTTATGTATTCGCACAACAATAAAATAGCACATAATCATTTTTCGGCTTCGTCCGTAGGCATTTTTTTGATGTATAGCGAGAAAACTATTATGAATAATAATTTGATAGAAGGAAGTTTGGGTGTAACAGGTATGTGTTTGGGCATGAAAGAAACCTCTTCTAATCAAATTATTGATAACAAATTTTTATATTCTGCTCGCGGTATTTATATAGATGTTTCGCCGTTTGTGCCTTGGAAAACCAATACCATATCGGGCAATGAAATTGCTTTTTGTAATACAGCCGTTGAATTTTTAAAAGATCAAGAAGGGAATACGTTTAGTGAAAATATGTTTCATGACAATTTAACCCAAGTTTTTATTCAAGGAGGTGGAACTGCTAACCGTAACAAATGGATTAACAATTATTGGGATGATTATGCCGGATATGACAAGGACGGCGATAACATAGGCGATTTTCCGTATCGTATTTATGAATATCATGCCCGTTTGTGGCGATTTAATCCGAATATCAAGTTTTTTTACGGGGCGCCTATTATGTCTATTTTAGATTATTTGGAAAAACTGGCACCTTTTTCAAAACCCCAATTTGTTTTGAAAGATTCCAAACCTATTTTTAATTTGGAAGCATTTAAAAAGAAACGTCATTTTGAGTTAAAAATAGATATAAAACATATAAATTAGAGAAAAATGACCAAAATCAAACAGATGTTGCAAATGCAACAACAACTCAACAATGCCACCGGCGGTATAGGTTGGGAAAACGGCTATACCAATAAAGGCAAAGTCATTGACTGGCCGCGTTGTATTTATTTGGAAGCTGCCGAATTGGTCGATTCTTATCCTTGGAAACATTGGAAAAACATTGATGCTTCGCCGGATTATGATAATATCAAAATTGAAATAGTGGATATTTGGCATTTTGTCATGTCCGAAGCCTTGCGGGATTATAAAGTTAACCAAAAAGGTAATATTGATAAATTGGCGGGTGATATTAGTAAAGTTGTTAATTTTCAACAATTTACAAAAGATGTTAAACAGCTTGACGAAGATATTTACAAGCAAATTGCTTGGGTGGAAAGTTTTATGAAAACGCTGTTTACTAGCGAAGATATTTTAACACTTGTTGATGCGTTTTTTAAAATGGCTTACGAATTACAAGTCAATTTGGATATTCTGTATCGTTTGTATGTAGGAAAAAATATTTTAAATAAATTCAGACAAGATCACGGTTACAAAGAAGGCAAATATATCAAACAATGGAATGGTGTAGAGGATAATGTGGTGATGCAAGAAATTTTAGAGAAACAATCGGATGTAACGCCGGAGGGATTGTATGA
>JALVKK010000247.1 GCA_027033875.1 Flavobacteriales bacterium | reverse complement strand
ACGACGAAATTTTTGATCCGTCCAAGTCACGTTTGGAAAAATACGGTTTGTTACCGGACAAATTCGGGTGGTTCCCCGAAAAAATCACACCGGATATCGATGCGATTATTTTAGGTATGCACGCCAAACCGGACAATCCCGAACTTCACAAAGTGCAGGAATTGGGTTTGAACATATATTCCTACCCCGAATATTTGTATCTGCAAAGTCAAAACCAAAAACGCGTTGTAGTCGCCGGCTCTCACGGCAAGACAACTATTACATCAATGATTTTACATGTTTTGGAGGCACAAAACAAAGATGTAAACTATATGGTTGGGTCGCAACTCAAAGGTTTTGACACAATGGTCAAGCTCGACGACCGGCTTGACACTATCATTTTAGAAGGTGATGAATATCTGTCATCGCCCATTGACTTACGTCCCAAATTTTTATGGTATCGACCGCATTTAACCGTAATCAGCGGTATCGCTTGGGATCACATGAACAAGTTTCCCGACAAAAAAGATTATATCAATCAATTTGCCAAATACATCGACACGATTGAAACAGGTGGTACACTGATTTATAATGAAGAAGACAAAGTTTTAAAGAATTTGACAAGCAAGCACCGTCCGGATATTAAAGCCATTCCATACAGAACACCCGCTTATGAAAAATCCGGTAATACATTTTACTTGCAAGCCGGCAACCAAAGAATCCCGATGCAGATACTAGGCGCTCACAATATGCAAAACACTGAAGCAGCACGCTTGATTTGCAACGAAATCGGTATCTCGAACGCTGATTTTTACCAAGCCATTCAAAGTTTTAAAGGAGCTGACAAACGCTTGGAAAAACTCGTTGAAAACGATAACAGCGTTATTTTTAAGGATTTTGCTCATGCCCCATCCAAAGTAGGTGCCAGTGTCAAGGCCGTCAAAGAAAGTTATCCCGATAAAAAAATAATAGCTGTTTTAGAACTTCACACTTACAGCAGTTTGAATCAAAAATTTTTACCGGAATATAAAGATACACTCAAAGCTGCCGACGAAGCCATTGTTTTTTATTCACCCAAAGCAGTTGCATTAAAAGGTTTAGAGCCTATTCCACCGGAATTGATTGTCAAAGAATTTAATTTTCCTAACCTTAAAGTCTTTACGAAACCGGTAAAATTACATCGCTTTTTGTATGATTTGAATTTACAAAACACAGTTTTATTGTTGATGAGCAGTGGCAATTACGGCGGCTTGGATTTTAATAAAATCAAATCTAAAATTTATTCAAAACACCACTAATGTGAAATTAATAAACTTTGATCTAAGCAATCAATTAAAACAATCCAAAATAAAACTATTATATAATGCAACAAAAAAATTATTTCACTAAGCCTTTACATAACATATTAAATTTAACAATTCTTCAAAACATTCTATTTTTTTATAACGAAAATTAAATATTATTAAATTTATTTACGCATAAATAATAATTATTCAAAAATATTATACACAAAACTTATTATAATGTTCGTTTTATATAAAAAAAGCCTGTTTTTTTCTAGTTTTTCGATACATATTAAGTAGTTTTTCAAAAAAAGTTGCATTTTTTATTTTTTTATTTATCTTTGCTTTGTAATAACAAAAAAAACTGCGTATAGGTTCATATTTACATTTTTAATTTAATTAAAGTAAATCACTTTTAGATGAATAATCTTCATCTATGAAAATATGTAGATATGAACAAAACAAAATTTTACACAGACTCTGAATTGGTTGCTATGTACATAAATGGCAACGAAAGTGTATTGGAACAATTAATTAACCGCCATCGCGATAAAATTTTCGGTTTTATCTATTCCAAAGTTCGTAATCAAGAACTAACCGAAGATTTATTTCAAGACACTTTATTTAAAGTGATTCGTACACTGAAAAAAGGCAAATATATCGAAGAGGGTAAATTCTTATCTTGGGTTATTCGTATTGCACATAACATTATTATTGACTATTTCCGTAAACAAAACAAAATGAAAAATGTTTACGAAACAGACGACTTTTCAATGTTTGATATTCTACATGATAATAGTCCGGATGCAGAAAACCAAATGATTCGTCAGCAGATGATTAATAAAATTCGCACTTTGATTGAACAATTGCCGAAAGATCAAAAATGTGTCTTAAAAATGCGAATGTATGAAGAATTATCATTTCAAGAAATTGCTGATAAAACAAAGGTTAGTATCAATACAGCCTTAGGTAGAATGCGTTACGCATTAATCAACTTGCGAAAAATAATTGAAGAAAATCAAATAAATTTAGTAGAATAAATAATTTTGACAATAATTTACTTTTTCTTGCGTTATATTACTAAAATAACATATATGCAAGAGAATTACATTGTTGAACAACGAATTATTTACAGAGTCTCATTAGCTTTAGCTTACAGTAAATCTATACAAGTAGTAAAAAGTAAAATGCTTAAAGAGAAGATTGTACTAATTAACAATTAATTAGTTTAAGTGTCGTTAATAAAAAGCTGTCTTTACGGACAGCTTTTTTATTAACCCCAATTATTTCTTTAATAACAACATTATTTCTTCAATGTATTTATCTTCAAAATACTGTAAATCGGACAATAATTTAATAACGACGTAATGGCTGCAATCAAGGCTACAACCAAAAAAACATATTCCGTAGTTGAGTTTGTAATTTTGCCCGTATAGACTAAAACAAATAAAATAACCGCAATAATTAAACGGATAAGTTTATCCGTGTTCCCGACATTTTTTTTCATAGCTTATTAAGTTTTAAAGTTAATCTGTAAATATACTACTTATTTGCCGGAATATCAAATCGATAAGCAATACCGGCCATAAATTGCAATTTCTGAACCGGATACATATAAAATATCTGATAATCTTGATTCAACAAATTATAAGCTTCAACAAATCCGGTCAATTGCTTGTTGATATTGTAGCGTACACCCAAATTCAAAT
>JALVKK010000246.1 GCA_027033875.1 Flavobacteriales bacterium | reverse complement strand
GCCAATCATTTTTTTCTCTATACCAATCCAACAATCCAATTTTTCCGTCTTTTTTTAATAATAAATTTGCTGTATTCAAAACATTTTTCCAATCGGGAATTACCGAAAAGGCAAGTTCTCCGATTATTATATCGAAATCTGATTTAATACCATTATTAACCAAATATTCCCGGCTTAAATCTCTTGCATCTATGTTTATCAATTTTATGTTATTCCAATTATTCTTTTTTATTCTTTTTTCAGCAACCTTTAACATTCCTTTTGAATAATCAAGGGCAATAATTTCTCCGACATTTCCAATTTTCTTTTCAATTAGTTGGAAACTTTGTCCTGTTCCACAAGCAATAATAAGAACTCTATCTCCTTTTTTTAATTTTAAATTTTCAATAAGATGAATTCTTGCTTTTCTATAAATCCAAAAAGTAGAGAAATCATAAAAATTCGCTATTTTATCATACCAATTCATTTATTATTTTTCTACTTTTTATTTGTTCAAATGAAGCACAACTATATAATTTCGGCAACGGTAAAAGTACTACCGCCTACAAATATCAAATCATCTGTACCGGCATTTTGATATGCGGTTTCAAAAGCCTGTTTGATTGTCGAAAAGCTTTGACCTTTTAAACCGTAAGCCGAGGCTTTTTTTATCAAAACTTGTTCATTTAAGGCTCTGGGTATTTGGGCTTTACTAAAGTAATACCGGGCATTCTTTGGAAATAAAGGTAAAATACCGTCCAAATCTTTATCATTGACAAAACTCAAGACAAAATGTAAATGATTGTGAGGTGTTTGAAAAATTTGTTGCAATACAATTGACAAGCCGTCGCGATTATGTGCCGTATCGGCAACAACCAAAGGAGATCGTTGCAAAATATCCCAACGTCCGCGTATTCCGGTGTTTTCTACAACATTTTTTAAACCATTTTTAACGGCTTTTTCAGAGATTTTCCAACCCATTTTGCGTAATTGTTCGACAGCGGCTGAAACCGTTTGCAGGTTTTCATTTTGATACAAACCTTTTAAATCGGATTCATAAATCGCAAATTTTTGCATTTCTGCATAGATAAGTTTAGCCTTTTTTTGCGTAGCGATACGTTTAAAAACAGGGGAGGTGTCTGCTTGTTTTTTACCGATAACAACCGGCGTGTTCGGTTTGATTATACCGGCTTTTTCTTCGGCTATTTTTGCTATGCTGTTGCCTAACATATTGGTGTGGTCCAAACCGATATTAGTGATGATACTCAATTCCGGATTGATGATATTGGTACTATCCAATCGTCCGCCCAAGCCTGTTTCAATAACGGCTATATCCACTTGTTTACGGGCAAAATATTCAAATGCCATCCCTACGGTCATTTCAAAAAATGACAACCGGTGTTTTTCAAAGAATTTTTGATGTCGCTTAACAAAGTTGATGACAGTATTTTTTCGTATCATCCGACCGTTGATACGGATACGTTCTCTGAAATCTTTGAGGTGAGGTGAGGTGTAAAGTCCGGTTTTGTAGCCGGCTTCTTGCAAAATGGAAGCCAGCATGTGCGATACGGACCCTTTGCCGTTGGTGCCGGCTACGTGAATGTTTTTAAATCGTTGTGAAACATGTCCCAAATAGGTATCAAATGCCCGGATATTATTCAAATTTTTCTTAAAGGCTTGTTTACCTTGTCGTTGATACATAGGTAGTTGTGCGTATAGCCATTGAATCGTTTCACTATAATCCAATTTACTCGGTAATTTTAAAATTGTAGATAATTTTCCCTATTTGCGTATCGGGCGCTTTGGCATCAGGCGACCATTTGGTTTGCATGGCAGCTTGTTTGGCTGCATTAAGCAAACAAGGCGCATTGTTGGTACTACCTTTGATGCCGGGTATAGCCTTGATAACCCTGCCGCTTTTATTGACAAAAATTTTAACGACGACACGTCCTTGTTCGTTGCAATTAAAATGCGGTTTGGGTTTGGTCAAAGCTCTGCGGTTGCCCAAACGGTAATTGCCGGTACCGCCACCACCGTTGTGTCCGCCGTTGCCATAGTATCCGGAGGCATTAGGGTCGCCGGAAGTATTGCCTTTATCACCGGAATGCTTGTCGTTGCCTTCGCCTGACGAATTATTAGTGTTTTCACCGGGGGCATTGTTGACATTGTTTAATATATCGGTAATATTTTTATCCGGTTTGGGTTTGGGTTTCGGCTTCGGTTTGACCGGTTTCGGGCTCGGTTTGGGTTTATTTTTTTTGGGTTTATTCTTGATAACCGGCGCATCGTCGGTATTTTGGGTTAATACCTTATCTTTTATTTGAGGTTTAACTCGTTCTCGCGGTTGTTCTTGTTTTTGCGGTTGCGGTTTAGGCGGTGTGTTATGTTGCGGTTGTATGAGTCCTTTCCCCATGCTACTTGTACCGAAATTAACGGCAATACCCGTTTCCGGAGGCGGGTCCAAATAAGTCAGTCCGCTGATAAACATAAGGATAATAAGCAAAATCATTACGATACTTGCTTCTATCAGGGCTTTTTTCTTATGTTTATTGTCTTGATTCATTGGTTAATCGGTTAATTGGTTAATTGCGTGCCCTCCAGACGCACGTCGGGATCGGGGGTTATTTGCGTGTCCCGATTCTCATCGGGGGTTATTTGATTGTCGGGTGTCGCACTTCGCACTTTATCGCTTTGTCGCTTTTCACTATGAGACGAATTGCAATTCGTCTTTACTTGGGTCTGACTGCTAATATAACTTTAAAATTATTCCGATTGGCTATATCCATAACATATACGGCATTTTCGATAGGTACACCTTCTTCGACTCTCAAAATAATAACCGGTTTTTGTTCTTTGGATAACATGGCTTTGAGGTGCGTTTCCAAATTATTTTTTTCAATGATCTTTTTGTTGATATAATATTCCAATCTTTTATTGATACTGACCGACAAATTTTGACTGTGTTCGGTTTTACCTTTGGCTTTGGGTAAGACCAAATCGAGCGCATCAGCCGTTACCAATGTAGAAGTAAGCATAAAAAATATCAACAACAGAAATACAATATCTGTCATGGACGACATACTAAATTCGGGGCTGACCCTGTTTCTACCTTTGATATCCATAATCGATTAGCTTGGTTCGTTAAGTAAATCTAAAAATTCAACGGCATTGGCTTCCATTTGATGTACGACTTTGTCGGTTTTAACGACTAAGTGGTTATAGGCAATATAGGCAATAATCCCGACTACCAAACCGGCTACGGTCGTTGTCATAGCCGTATATATACCTTGTGCCAACGAAGCAACTTCAATCTTACCGCCACCGCTTGCCATATTGTGAAATGCCAAAATCATACCGATAACGGTTCCCAGAAAACCTATCATTGGTGCAGCACCGGCAATCGTTGCCAAAGTACTAACATTCTTTTCCAATTTATAAACTTCCAATTTACCGGCATTTTCTATGGCTTTATTGATATCATCGAGTGGTTTTCCGATTCGGCTGACCCCTTTTTCAATCAAATTAGCCACGGAAGTATTGTATTGTTGACACAACATTTTAGCGCCGTCAATTTTACCGCTTTTGATATAAGTTTTGATTTGATTCATAAAACTCGGATCAGCTTTTGATGCAGCTTTGATTGCCGAAAGCCGTTCAAAATAAATCACCAATGCCACAAACAACATAATAAATAGGACACCGATAATAACCATACCACCTGTGCCGGAGTTCATAATCAAATCGATAACCCGCAGTTTTTTTTCCTGAGAAATTATCTCGCCGGCTGCTTGACCGGCTTGTGTGATAGTGTCTTGCACTTGACTTGCTTGTAAAAAGTGTAATAAATTCATAAATTCATTTATTTGAATATAACAAAAATATTAAACGTAAGTAAATCGGATTTAGTATATCCGGTTATTTGAGATTTAAGATAATAGTTGATAAAAGATATATATAAATAAGTGTATATCAAACATTGAAATTTTTAGATAGAAAAATAATTCATAAATATTAATCGAAATTTGTGAAATCTTGTAAATATTCTGTTAATAATTTGCTTTGAATTGTAAAAAATTGCAAATAATATAATTTTTCGTTTTTATTGTTAAATATCTGATTTTCAGTATATATCTGTATAATAATTATGAGGCAAACAGAGTTATTATAAGAAACAACTAAGCTGAATTTCTCCTTGATTAATAATTTATACAAAACAAACTTAAAACAACACAAAATGAAACGATTAATCTTCTTTGTCCTAATTTGGAGTTTTCAAATTACCGCTTCGCAAAGCCCTGTCAATCAAATTAATTCACAGGCGTCCGTAACAACTAATTATTATAAAAAGTTACCTCATGTTTTGTTGTCCGGACAAAATACCAATATTGTCATTACTTGGCAGTTGACCGGCACACATACCTGTACGTTTGAATACGGTACCGATACAACTTATGCCGTCGGTACAATTCAAACTACTGAAAATAGCAGTAGTAATAATGAGCATATTCATACGGTTACCTTAAATAATCTGACAGCCGGACAAACTTATTATTACCGCGTAAGTATCAATAATACAAATATTAAAACCGGCTCTTTTGAAGCCTTTGCCTCTGACAACGATCAGGAATTAACCTTTTTTGCTTACGGCGATACCCGTACTTATCCTTCGGATCACAATGATGTAGCACAAGCCATTATGAATGATATTTCAACCAATAATTTGAAGCATACATTTGTGATAAATTCCGGCGATTTAGTAAGCCACGGTAATTACGAAAGATATTGGCAAAATGAATTTTTTGACCAACAATATACACATATTTCCGATCTATTGGCTAATTTACCTTATGTAGCGGCGTTGGGAAATCATGAAGAAGCAGGTACGCTTTTTGAAAAATATTTTCCGTATCATTTTCAAAACAACCGGTATTATTACAGTTTTGATTACGGACCGGCACATATTACCGTTATAGACCAATTTACCCGTTATTCGGTAGGAAGTACACAATATAATTGGATAGTCAACGATTTGGAAACAACCAATAAATTGTGGAAAATAGTGGTTTTTCACAAACCCGGTTGGTCAGCCGAAGGACATTCCAATGATACCAATGTGCAGAACATATTACAGCCGATATTTGTAGATAAAGGCGTCAAATTTGTGATTACGGGACACAATCACTATTACGCCAGAGCTGTTGTGGATGGGATAAACCATATCACGACCGGTGGTGGCGGTGCGCCTTTGTATGCCCCTGATACCTCACAGCCGAATATCGTTACGGCAGAAAAAACCTATCATTATTGCAAATTGCATATCAACGGTAATACTTTGCATTTTTCGGCCATAAGATCTAATGGTACAGAGATTGAATCATTTGATGTCAGCATAGAAAATCCCCAAGAAATGCTGGTTAAAGGCAATGATATGGAAATTCAAAGTGGTGATACGACCCCTTCACAAATAGATGCAACCGATTTCAGACATGTCCGGGTTGCCGGAAACACATCGGTTTCCCGTATATTTACCATATACAATACCGGTGGAGATGATTTGGAATTAAACGGGACACCGGTTGTGTCTATCACCGGAACCAATGCATCAGATTTTACGCTAACAAACCTACCTGCAACTACGATTGCCGGCGGCAACAGTACGAGCTTTACCATAAAATTTGACCCGAGTGCTTCAGGATTGAGAACAGCTAAGGTTACCATTGACAACAACGATACGGACGAAAATCCTTATACCTTTGATATTCAAGGAACCGGCGCAAAATATACCGATTGTAAGGGTATTGATTATGTGCAGGATTTTGAAAGCACACCGGCACAACCGGAATTGACAATTGCTTCTCAATCAACTGACTATGGCAACACTTCCGGATTGACGGCAAATACGTTATATCCGCAAAATGAAAATTATTATGCAAGCGGCAACAACGCATTGCATATTCACGGTAATCACAATGGCGTGTTGAAATTAGGTCCTGTCGATACCCGCAATTATACCGAAGTCTATATGACTCTTAGGCTTGCTGCTTTTTCAGGTGCAAATAATAACGGAATGGATGCAGATGATTATGTTGTCGTATCGGTTAGTAATGACGACGGCGATACATATTCAAAAGAGATCAAAATCAAAGGAAATAATAATGCCAAATGGTCTTTTGATACCGGTACCGGTTTGGCTCAAGTAACCTACGACGGAGATAATAGTCCTCGACAATTCAGTCCGGATGACGGTGGCAATAGAACACTTGACGGCTATTCGACCATAAGGATTAGAAAACTGCCGAAAGTTGAAAAATTACGCATTAAAATATCGACTAGTGAAAACAGTAATGATGAATATTGGCTGATAGATGATGTTAAAATAATCGGTAGAAAAACTACGACTTGGGATGGTTCGGCATGGAGTAACGGTGATCCGTCCCGTAACAAAAAAGTAATCTTTAACGCGGATTATGATACGGCTAACGGCGATATTCATACTTGTGAATGCGAAATTAAACAGGGTAAAACTTTAAGAGTTAGCGATGATAGTAGTTTGGTGGTCGAAACGGATATCATCAACAACGGTACTTTGTTTATTAGCAATAAAGGTAGTTTGGTCCAACGAAAAAAAGATGCCGTATCAATAGGCACGGGGACTTTTCAACTTGATAAAACAAGTTTGGATATAAATCATTATTACGATTATGTATTTTGGTCATCGCCTTTAAAATCAAAAACTTTTACTTTGGGCGATATCGTTTTAAATGCATGGCGATATTACCAATTTGATTTGGATCAAAGTCAAGGTTGGGTCATGGACGATGCCAATACCATTGCTAAGCCGGGTAAGGCTTATGCCATATCGGCACCGAACGGAACGAATTCGTCTGTAAATATAACGGCACATTTTGTCAAAGACCACGATCCGTTTAACAATGGAAATATAAAAGTTAATATATACAAGAAAGGGACTACGTCTGATGATGCGCTTAATTATAATTTGATAGGAAATCCATATCCGTCCGCTATTGATTTTAATGCTTTGGTTGATGATAATACTTCTATAAACGGTTCCTATTATTTGTGGACCAATTGTGCCGGATTGGATACTAATGGACATCATCAACAATCCGGTTATACAACCTATTCAACTTCCGGAACGGCAATAGCTGCTTGTAATGATTCAAATAATCCGACAGCAGGTCGTTATATTGCAACCGGTCAAGGTTTCTTTGTTGAAGCTACTAGCGATAACAGTACTTTGACCTTTAAAAATAAACACAGGGTGTCAGACAATAATGATAATTTTGTAAACAGACCGAACGACGACCATCATGTTGCTTGGTTGAATATAACTGACGAACACGGTCATTTTAGTCAGATAGCAGTTGGTTTCTATCCGGGTGCTACTGCCGGATTTGATCGTATGTTTGATGCGCATTCCATCAATGAAGGAACAGATTTGGCTATGTATGTTGCAGCCGGTGATCACAAATTGGCAATCGATGGTTTGCCCGATACCGCTATAGACGGCACAAGAGTTCCGTTGACGCTTGAAGTGTCCGCCGCTTCCAATTTGACGATAAGTTTGGACAGACAAACAGGATTGGACGATTATGATATCTATTTGTATGATAACGAAACGCAAAACAGTATCGACCTCAAAACCGGTAATTACAGATTTAATATTGATGCAGGTATTTGTAATGATCGATTTGAATTGATTTTTAATGCCACTTCCGATATTGAAGATAATACTTTACCGGATAATGCTATTGTATTAAGTCAACAACAGGGTATCTTTACCTTGCAATCCGTATTGGATAATGAACAAATCCAAGATTTGACAGTTTATGATATTAACGGTAGAACCTTGTTTGCAAAATCCGGTTTAAACAGCCAACAAACGCAAGTAGATTTATCCTATCTGCCTAACGGTAGCGTTGTATTGTTCAAAATCATGACAACCGGACAAAAAACGGCTGTTAAAAAAGCTGTTAAATTGAAATAATCTTCCTAGATATGATAGGTTAAACCTTATATATTTTTGTTTTTTGTAAAAAGAAGGGGCGTTTTAACAGAACGCCCCTTCTTAATACTGGTAACAAATAACTTATGAAATTTGTATCTTTTTCACTTTCTTTTGTTCTTCTTCTTTTTTCGGGATAGTAATTTCCAAAACACCGTTTTTGTAAGCAGCTTTAATGTTTTCTACATCAAATATCTCTTCGGGTAAAGTAAACGAACGTTGAAAATTTTCATATCCGAATTCTTTTTTAACGATATTGGTTCCTTCTTCCACTTTTTCGATTTCTTTATGAGCCGAAATTGTTAAAGTGTTGTTTTCTACACTGATTTCAAAATCTTTTTTGCTCAATCCGGGAGCTGCTACATCCATTTTAACTTCTTTGTCGTTTTCTTTGATATTTACAGCCGGTACTACCAACTGATCATTTCCGACTTTGGCTAATTGATTAGTCAAAAAATCATCGAAGAATGATAAAATCGGATCGTTTATGGGTTTTCTGATTACTGCTGTCATAACATATTATTTTTATGGTTAAACTCAGCATATGCCAAACAAATTAAATACCAATCAAAAAAATA
>JALVKK010000245.1 GCA_027033875.1 Flavobacteriales bacterium | reverse complement strand
TTGTGTGCAGGGTTTGTTTTTATTTTTATCCGCCATTTATCCGCCATATCCGCCATTTATCCGCCAAATTTCAATTTGTATTTTGTCCCTTTTCTTTCTCCAATCTTTTTTAATATATTTTTTTCAGTTAATTGTTCTAAATCTCTTGAAGCAGTTCTTTCTGATGTTTCGCAAATTTCTTGATAAATGCTATTTGTAATAAAGTCAGATTTTTTTAGGTAAAAAACAGCTTTTATTTGTCTATCATTGAGGTTTATTCTTTTCATATACTCTTGCGTATATATGTCTTTGTAAAATGTTACTAAAAATCCGCCGTTACTTATTTCAAATTTTGGTTCCGGTAAACCTGATTTTTTACATTCTTCAATGATTTTAAGCGTTCCACGTCCCCAAGTTTCAATTAAACCGGCTTTAAAGAAAACATCTGCAATAATAGGATTTCTTGGATAAGAAGCGTGTTTTTCTTTTAAATCTTCAATGCTTAATTCCGCAGGTAATTCTCCCGGATTCCAAATCATAAATTTTTCATCATAGATGCTTATTTGTATTGGTGGTCCAAAATAATTTTTGTGAATTACAGCATTTAATAAACTTTCTCTTACCGCTTCATACGGATATTCAGATTTTTCTATTCTGTTTAATCCAACATAAGAAATAAACTTTTTGAAATACTTTTTTTCTAAAATTTCAATTGTTTTGTCGGGTAGTTGAAATAAGTTTGATTCTACAATGTCTTGATAAAGTAATTCTGTATCTGAATGTCCGAATTTTCCAATTTTGAGATAAGCATTTATATTGTAATCTCTCGGGTCTTTTCCGAATAATACTAATCCGGAACGTTTAATTGCGTTATTCTTATAAAGTCGAAGGTTTGAAAATATATTTTTTAAATCATTTTCATTTTTTATTATAGGATAACGCCCACTTTTTGAGGCTTCAATTTTGAATTCTTCAATAGCATCTTTTGAAATTTCATCGAAACTTGCTTGCGGTTCTAATGCTTCTTCCCAAGTTTTTCCTGCTTTTTTTAGTAAAAATTCATTTAATGCTTGCCCTTTTAATTCTTGCAACGTGCTACCACTTCTAAAATAATACCGTCCCTTGTAATTTACGGGAAATGGGAAAGGATTGACTAATATTTCGATAAATTCTTTGTTTTCAGATTGTTGCAATTTAACTTCAACAAGAATGCCGAGAATATCTTTTACTTTGTTTGGAATATTTTCAAGAAGTTTTTTTGAGTTTTTGAGTCCAACAATTTCTCCTTTGTCATTTTTTCCTATAAACATTACACCACCTGATGCGTTGGCAAAGCCACAAATCCATTTAAGATAATCATCTTTCCAAATTTTTTTCCATTCAATGTTTTGACTTTCTTGCATTTATTCTCTTTTCCTACAAAAATACAAAATATAAGATTAATCCAATGGCGAATATTAAATTAAGTGGTAATTTTCATCCCCTTTCCTTGCACACAACACTTGGATATTTGAAAAGAAAATACACAATACTATTCGTTTTTAACGGTTAGAAACTGTTATTGTAATTATTTTCTGTTTACAAAGATATGATTATTTGTAAATATCTGTCAATCAAAACGATAAGATTATTCGTTTTTAACGGTTAATATACGGTTATTATCACTTATTTAGTCTGAGGATGATTTTTTATTGTTAGGTTTGTCATTTAATTTGAATATTCTTGTAAAGGTTAGCAGAAAGTTTCTGTGTAACGAAAAAGATGATTTAATGTTGAAATGTTTATTTTTTATGCATCACAAATCCAACAAAAAAATATAAAAATATTATGAAAGTCGTTATTTATCAACCACTTAGACATGGGAGTCGGATTAAAATCAGACTTCCTTACGAGATGACAGAGGAACGTGCTTTGGTTAAACAGATTGCGGGGCGGTTTTATCATAAATCTCAAAGGCTTTGGAGTATTCCTAATACCGAAGAGAATTGGGCATTGCTTAAAAAGATTTTTAAAGATAAATATGTTATTGAAAAAGTGCAGCAAATACCAAAAATGCCGTCGGTTATTTTAAACGAGAAGTCGTTGGAAGAAATGGCAAAGGTATATCAAAAATTGGTATTGAAATCGTATAGTAATCATACAATCAGGAATTATAAAGCGGAATTGGGTAATTTTTTTAAATATTTTGAAAATATTGATTTGCGACAACTGGATAAAGAAAAAATAGAGAGTTATATTTTTTACTTAATCGATAAATATAAGATTAGCGAGTCAAGACAAAATACGGTCATTAATGCTATCAAATTTTACTATGAAAAGGTGTTGAATATGCCTCGTGAGTTTTATGATATTCAACGACCGAAGCGGGCTAAAACTTTGCCTAACGTTTTGAGTCTGGAAGAGGTTTTTGAGTTGATTAATTCGCCAAAAAACATCAAACACAAAGCTATACTTTATACATTATATAGTTGTGGTTTACGGGTTGGTGAATTGGTGAATTTACGTATAAAAGATATCAGAAGTGATTTGGGACATGTATTTATCAAAGGAGCTAAAGGTAAGAAGGATAGGCATACGGTTTTATCGAATTATTTATTGGAAATATTAAGAGAATACTTTAAACAACACAAACCTTCATATTGGTTATTTGAGGGGCAATCGGGCGGTCAGTATTCAGCTAAAAGTATTCAAAGAATTTATAGAAAGGCTCAACAACAAACCGGTGCTAATCCGTGGTCCACGCCTCATACTCTACGTCATTCATTTGCAACGCATTTATTGGAAAACGGTGAAAATTTGCGAAATATCCAAATAATGTTAGGGCATGAAAGCAGTAAAACAACAGAGATTTACACCCATGTAATCAATGTAAATAACAAAAAAGTTAAAAATCCTTTGGATATTATCATAAAACAACATAAATTTGACAACAAAAAGAAGAAATAGTTTGTATATTAGACGCACGAAATTGATATAGCAGACATTTTGTTGTTGAAGTTCGGATATACAAGTGTT
>JALVKK010000244.1 GCA_027033875.1 Flavobacteriales bacterium | reverse complement strand
TTGCTGTTGATTTGACCACAAAATCTTCAGGACGTATAATATCGTTTTCTTCTACATATTTGGCTATTAATTCGACAAAGGGTTTACCGTATTTTCGGGCTTTCCCTTCACCGACCCCGTATATTTTTGATAGCTCTTCTGTGTTAGTAGGATATTTGAGAGCCATATCTTCGAGTGAAGGTTCTTGAAAAATAACATAAGGTGGTACATTTTTTTTGCGAGAAACATCTTGTCGCAATGATTTGAGCATTTTAAGTAATTTTTCATCGGAAACAGCTGTTTTGCCGATATTTGCCGTCGAAACGGTTTCGTCATACTTATGATCTTCGGTCATCATAAAACTTTGCGGATTTTGCAAAAATTGATGACCGGTATTCGATAGTTGCAAAACACCGTAATTTTCTATTTGTTTTATTAAATATCCGGTAACTAACAATTGACGTATCAATGCCATCCAAAAATGTTCGTCTTTTTCTTTTCCTAAACCGAAATAACTCTGTTTGTGAGTATTATGCGATTTTATCAGAGCATTTTCCTTACCTGTCAAAGTATTGATAACTTCTTTAGATTTGTATATTTCATTGGTCTGATCGATAACCGATAATACTTTTATCACTTCGTTTTTGGCTTCTATTTTCTTTTTCGGATTACGGACATTATCGTCCATATCGCCACCTTCGCCGGTTGCAGGATCAAATTCTTCACCGAAATAGTGTAATAAGAATTGGCGTCGCGAAATAGATGTTTCGGCATAAGCTATAACTTCATTGAGTAGGGCGGTAGCTATTTCTTTTTCAGCTATGGTTTTGTTTTGGGTGATAAATTTTTCAAGTTTCTCAATATCTTTGTATGAATAAAAAGCCAAACAATGACCGACGCCGCCATCTCGTCCGGCTCTACCGGTTTCTTGATAGTAACTTTCCAAACTTTTGGGCATATCGTAATGAATGACAAAACGTACATCTGGCTTATCGATACCCATACCGAAAGCAATTGTTGCAACGACGACATCCGCTTCGTTCATCAAAAACATATCTTGATGTTTGGAACGGGTTTTGCTGTCCAATCCGGCGTGATACGGAATAGCTTTTATACCGTTGACTTGTAATACTTGGACTAAATTTTCAACGGATTTCCGGCTCAAAGTATAAATAATTCCGGATTGTCCGTCGCGTTCTTTTATAAACTTAATAAGTTCTTTATCAACATCTTTGGTCTTTTGTCGTACTTCGTAAAACAGATTGGGACGATTAAATGAGGCTTTAAAAACATTGGCATTTTGAATATGCAGGTTTTTCAAAATATCTTCTTGTACTTTTGTAGTAGCCGTAGCTGTTAAGGCAATAATCGGTAAATCGGGATTGATTTCATCGATAATATTGCGTAAATTGCCGTATTCGGGACGAAAATCATGTCCCCATTCCGAAATACAATGCGCTTCGTCAATGGCTATAAATGAAAGTTTTACAGAGCGTAAAAATTCGACATTCTCTTCTTTTCTCAACGATTCCGGAGCAACGTAAACCAATTTGGTGATGCCGTTGCTGATATCTTCTTTAACTTGTCGTGTTTCGGTTTTGTTTAAAGTAGAATTGAGCAAATGCACAATACCGGGATTTTCGGAAATTCCCCGCAAGGCATCGACTTGGTTTTTCATTAATGCGATTAAAGGTGATACGACTATAGCCGTTCCTTCTTTGAGCAAAGCCGGCAATTGGTAGGTTAAGGATTTACCGCCACCGGTCGGCATTACGGCGAAAGTATTATGATCGTCCATAATGCTTTTAGTTACTTCTTCTTGCAATCCGATAAATTGGTCAAATCCGAAATAACGTTTTAATGCTTGTTTTAATTTGATAGTTTGTGCTTTTGTCATAAAAGTGAAATATTATCAAAACTAAATTACAAAAAAAAATTAAATAAAAGTTCTTTTAAAAATTTAATCTTAAATTTGCAATGAATGTTTTTTTGCAATTTATTGATAATTCAAATATATATATTTTTTTTTTAAGTTTAACAAATAAAATTTAGAATTGTTTGAAAAAAATAAATAAAATCATCAATTCAGCCCGACGGACTATTGATATTGAAACCTCGGCTATGTCAGGTTTGCGTTCGCAAATTAACGATAATTTTGTGGCTGTTGTTGAATTATTAGCTGCTTCAAAAGGTAGATTAATTGTAACGGGCATTGGTAAAAGCGCCAATATTGCTACTAAAATTGTTGCAACTTTTAATTCAACCGGTACGCCGGCTGTTTTTATGCACGCCAGTGATGCTGTTCATGGTGATTTGGGAATTATTCAAAATGACGATATTGTTTTGATCTTATCCAAAAGCGGTCATACGCCGGAAATTAAGTTGTTGGTACCTTTGATAAAAAATTTTGGCAATAAAATTATCGGATTGACGGCAAACAAGACATCTTTTTTGGCCAAAAATGCCGATTATTTGCTTTATACCCCTATGGAAAAAGAAGCTTGTCCCAACAATTTGGCGCCGACAACCAGTACGACTTTACAATTGGTAATGGGTGATGCTTTAGCGGTAGCATTATTAGATTACAAAGGTTTTAATGAGCGCGATTTTGCCAAATATCACCCGGGCGGTTCGTTGGGAAAACGTTTGTATTTGCGAGTTAAAGATTTGATTATTAATAATGAGTTGCCACAATCAAAGCCTGATGATTACATCAAAGACGTGATTATTGAAATCACGAAAAAACGTTTGGGCGCAACGGCAATTGTAGTAAATGATGAGTTGAAAGGGATTATAACCGATGGCGATATCAGACGTTTGTTGCAACAAAATCCGGATATTGCCCGCATAAAAGCCGGTGAAGTGATGACTATCAATCCTAAAACTATTATGTACGATGCGATGGCTGTCGATGCTTTGCATAAAATGCAATCACATAATATCAGTCAATTGATTGTGTTAGATGACAAAGGACATTATGCAGGTATGATTCATTTGCACGATTTGTTAAAGGAAGG
>JALVKK010000243.1 GCA_027033875.1 Flavobacteriales bacterium | reverse complement strand
TTTTTTTTATGTACTTTGCAATTCATCAAATGTATAAATTTCTCTCAAAATATCATAATGTTATTTTATCTTTTGCTAAGATTCTAATTAGCATCATTGCTATTTATTATTTGTGGCATCACCGGTACTTACAAAATTTGTGGAGCGATTCTTCGCAATATGCTGTAGTTTTTGTGTCAATATTATTGATATTCAGCTTGTTAAATTGGTTATTAGAGATTAAAAAATGGCAATATTTAGCCGGACAAATCAAAAAAATTTCTTTTATCGAAGCGGCTAAACAGAGTTTAATTAGTTTCGGTTTGTCATTGTTAACACCTAACCGGATTGGAGAATATGGCGTTAAAGTCTTGTTTTACGACAAAAAAGACTACAAAAGTGTGTTGGGTTTAACTTTAATAGGTAATGTCTCGCAATTGTTGGTTACTTTATTAGCCGGGCTGTTAGGTTTACTTTACGCTTACTATACCGGTTTATTTGAAAAACTGATTCATTTTAATATATTCTTCGGTCATTTAGGTCAGATATTAGCAATGCTTTTTTTTGGTTTGATGATTTTTGTCGCCATTTTTTTCTTGTTTATAAAATATAGAGATAATATGGTTTTTAAACCTAAACTATGGGCAAAAAGCAATATGTATGCTTTATTGCGTTATGTTATTTTTTCAAGTCAATTTGTATGGATATTACGATATTTTAATGTAGAACAGGGATTATTGACCTTGTATGCAAGTGTGTTTTTGGTATATTTATTTTCTACGATTATTCCTATCTTTTCTTTTTTAGATTGGGCGGTTAAAGGTAATGTGGCTATTTGGGTGTTTTCGGCTTTACAAATTAACGGAGTTTTGATTTTTAAAGTTGTTGCTTTGATGTGGTTTGCTAATTTTTTCTTGCCGTTTATCGCCGGTTTGATTTGGATGTGGCAATCTAAAACTTTTAAAAGATGACGATTTTTTTAATTTTGACAGGAGGCTTTTATGCTATTTGGATAATTAGTTTGGTGATTTACCAATGGCAATTAGCTTTTTTTGAAACTAAAAAAACGAAACAAGTTTTTAAATTTTCCATTGTTATTCCTTTTAAAAATGAGGCAAAAAACTTACCGCGACTTATAAATTCGTTACAAAAAACAGATTATCCCGCTGATGCTTTTGAGATTATTATGATTGATGATCATTCAGATGACAATTCATATAAAATCGTTGAAAATCAACAAAATATATTACTAATAAAAAACAAAAAAAGTGGTAAAAAACAAGCCTTGAAAACAGGAATTGCCAAAGCGCAATACGAATGGATTATCAGTATTGACGCCGATTGCGAATTATTACCGGATTATTTACACGCAGTAAACAGCTTTATTGCTCAACATCAACCGGAAATGATTTTGGGACCGGTACGGTATTTTGATACAGACAATTTTTTAGGACAGTTTCAACAATTTGAGTTTTTATGTTTACAGGCTTTGACTATGGTCAGTGCCGGATTAAAAAAGCCTTTTTTGGCCAACGGTGCCAATTTGATTTTCAGAAAACAAAGTTTTGAAGCCGTTCGGGGTTATGAAGGTAATTTGGATATCGCATCGGGAGACGATGTGTTTTTGTTGCAAAAATTTGCTCGAAAATTTCCCGGTAAAATACATTTTATCAAATCACGCTCCGCTATTGTAAAAACGCAATCGGCTTCTAATTGGAACGAATTGATTCAACAAAAAATCCGTTGGGCGGGCAAAAGTAAAAATGGCGGGCAAACAAGGTCAAAAATACTTGGTATTTTGATGATGTTAGTGCATATAGGTTTACTGTATGCAATGTTTAATTATCAGCGGTTCTATTGGTTTATAGCCGTCAAATTTATAGTTGATGCCTTGTGTTTATATCAAACAAATCGTTTTTATCGCGCTAGTTTGCTTTGGCGGTATTACCCGTTGAGTTTTGTGGTTTATCCGTTTTATTTGGTTATTGTTTTTGTTTTGGCTTTGCGTGGTAGCTATCGCTGGAAAAATTACCCGTCCAAATCATCATCTAAATCATCATTTTGATTATTTTTTGGCGAAGTATCCTCATTTTGGTTGTCTTGTTTTTTGTTACAATCCAGATTGATACTGATATTGTCCGGTTTGTCAAAAGGTTTTTTTGAAATATTCAATTTTTTATCGGCATAATTCATTTTCATATAAGTTCCCCAAATAGGCAAAGCCATGGTTGCTCCTTGACCGTATTTGACGCTTTTAAAATGTACGGCACGGTCTTCGGCGCCGACCCAAACACCGGTCGAGAGATTTGGCACCAATCCCATAAACCAGCCGTCGGATTGATTTTGGGTAGTTCCGGTTTTACCGGCTATTTCATTGGTAAAATTGTACGGATAGCCGGTCATGACTTCTTTGTAAAATTTTGTTTTTTTTGCCCAACTTCCCCGAAGTCGCGAGCCGGTTCCGGATTGGGTTACGCCTTGCATGAGGTTGATGACCGTGTAGGCAATTTCCGGACTTAAAACTTCTTTTGATTTGGGAACTTTTTCATATAAAATTACCCCGTTTTTGTCGGTAATACGACTGATAACATAAGGTTCGATATATACCCCTTTGTTAGAAAAACCGTTCAAAGCACCGACCATTTCATACAGTGAAATTTCCGGAGTTCCCAAAGCTATTGAAGGCACTTCTGGAATATCGTGTTTAACACCCAGATTTTTTGCCAAATCAACAACCGGTTTAGGCCCGACCATATCGATTAGTTGTGCGGTAATGACGTTTACCGAATTGGCAAGCGCTTGTTTGAGTGTCAATTTGCCGCCGTATCCTCCGCCGGCATTTTTAGGAGTCCATGGTTTAGATAATCCCCATCGTCCGGATTCTATGGTGTAAGGTACGTTAGGGAACGAATCGCATGGTGATAAGTGTTTTTGGTTGATAGCAGTCGCATATACAAAAGGCTTAAAAGTAGAACCGACTTGACGGGCGCCTTGTTTGACGTGGTCGTATTTGAAATGCTTAAAATTGATACCGCCCACCCAAGCTTTGATATGTCCGGTGGTCGGTTCCATAGACATCAATCCGGCGTGCAAAAATCTTTTGTAATAGCGAATAGAATCATAAGGTGTCAATAAGGTATCTATATCACCGTTCCAAGAGAATACGCGCATTTTGATTTTTTTATGAAAACTTTTTTCAATTTCTTTGTTGCTCAAACCGGCTTTTTTCATTACACGCCAGCGTTCGGAACGGCGCATGGCTTGTTTCATGATTTTGGCTATTTCTTTTTGAGTGGCTTTTGGACCTAATTTAGGAAAATAAAAAGGCGCATTTTTTAAGTGTTTTGCTTGTTTGTCAAAAACAGTTTGCAAACGTTTCATGTGTTCTTTAACGGCTGCTTCGGCATTGGCTTGCAAACGCGAATCAATGGTTGTATATATTTTGATACCATCGGTATAAATATTGTAACTGCTACCGTCGGGTTTAGGGTGTTTTTTTGCCCAGTTGCTTACAAATTTTCGGATATATTCTCGCAAGTAAGTTGCCATTCCTTCATCGTGTCGTTCCGGATGAAAATCGAGTTTTAAAGCTAATTTTTGAAGCGAGTCTTTTTGTTTTTCGGTGATATATCCGTTTTTTGCCATTTGATGCAGAACGACATTTCGCCGTTTTTTGGTTCGTTCGGGACGGCTGATAGGACGAAAATATGCCGGATTTTTTAGCATGCCGACCAAGACCGCCGCTTCTTCAATTTTTAAATCTTTTGGTTCTTTGTTGAAGTATATACGGGAAGCGGATTTGATGCCAACCCCTTGATTGAGCCAATCAAACTGGTTGAGATACATGGCGATAATCTCGTTTTTGGTATATTGACGTTCAAGCCTGACAGCAATGATTTGTTCTTTGATTTTTTGGATAACTTTTTTGATAAAACCTGCATGTTCGCGTTTGTGAAACAGCAATTTGGATAACTGTTGGGTAATGGTACTTCCGCCACCTTTAGTGCCTAAAAATGCAATGGCTCGTGTCAAACTGCGAAAATCTATACCCGAATGCGAATAATAGCGTTCGTCTTCGGTAGCAATCAGTGCTTTTGATAAATAAGGCGACAATTCATCAAAACGAATCGGGGTCCGGTTCTCTTTGATATAAAATTTACCGATGACTTTGCCGTCTTCTGAAAGTATCTGAGTAGATAAATTTGATTTTGGGTTTTCAAGCACTTTAAAATCAGGCATATAGCCCAAAAAACCTTTTGAAGCGAGAAACAATAACAATATAATAAACAAAATACCGCCCAAAAAACTGAGCCAAAACCATTTGATATATTTTTTATAATTCCGTGTTGTTTTTATTGACATTATATTTGGTTATTTGGTGAAACTGGTTAACGGGTTATTTGATTGTTTGATGTTGCATCTCATTTTTAATAGCAAAAGATTTCTTCTCGACATTTGTCGGGACAGACTGTCGATTTTTTCATTGCTCGGTCGGAATGACAAGCGCTTTTTACTTTATTGCTTTTCACTATTTACTATTGTTTTGTTTTTTCAATGATAATGCCAATGGTTTTGATACCGGGAACTTCTTCATCGCCCAATATTTGTCCGGTTTTTCTCACGGCATGTCCAACGCTGATTGTAACCGGTAAGGTGTCTTTAAATTTATATTTTTTTTTGTAAATCAATTTGCTTTCTTTAAGATCCCAAATGCCGCTGCCGAGCCAATTACCTTTTTCATCAGCCATGGCATATTCGAGTGTGTCTATAATTTCCCGACGTTTGTCTGTCATTTTGGCTATCAAAAAAATGTTGGCATACGGATACTTATTATCGTTTCTGATTAAGAAAGACAAATCATAAGTTTGAACGGTATCTTGAGGTTTAAATTGCATGCTAACAATACTGTCTCGATGCCAAATTGCTTGATTGATATCTTTGGTTTGTTGCATAACCACATTATTTTGACAGCTAATCAAAACACTTGCAATCGAAAATAAGATGATACGGATATTACTTTTCATTTTTGGTTTGCTTGTTGTTATGTGGTTTGCGAGGTTTGTTTTTAAAACGTCTGTTTTTATTTTGATTTGATTGATTTTGAACATTTTTTTGTTTGTTGCCGGATGATTTGCGACGTTTTTTCTTACGTTTTTTTCGTTTGATCTCATCAAATCGGTTGATGTTATCTTGTCCGACAACATTTTCAAAATTTTCAACAGGTTTGGTTTCCAATAAAGATAATTCAGCGGCATATTCTTCCAAACTGGCGGGTTTTTGTCCCTGACTATTGTATTCTATGATTTCGTTGACTTGTTCCAAAGTCAATTTGTGCCAAGTATTATTGTTTTCTTGTTGATTGGTATAAGCATACCACAAGTGTCCTTTAAAAATATCCGATTTAATCCATTTGGCGTTACCTTTTTCGGTTTCGAGATGTAAATTGTGGGGCGGAAATTCCGATAAGGCTTCAACATAGGTATCGAGTTCATAATTTAAACAACATTTGAGTTTACCGCATTGTCCGGCAAGTTTTTGCGGATTGAGAGACAGTTGTTGATGTTTAGCCGCTGAAGTGCTGACACTTTTAAAATCACTCATCCACGATGCACAACACAGTTCGCGTCCGCAAGAACCGACACCTCCCAGACGTGCCGCTTCTTGACGAAAACCTATTTGTCGCATTTCGATACGAGTTGAAAACTCACGTGCCAAATCCTTAATCAAACTCCGGAAATCTACACGACCGTCCGCTGTATAATAAAAAGTTACTTTGGTGCCGTCACCTTGGTACTCAACATCGGAAATTTTCATTTGCAAGTCGTGTTTGATAACGTATTCGCGGGCTTTATGTTTGACTTTTTCTTCACGCAGACGCAGTTGTTGCCATTTGTCGATATCTCGCCGGGTTGCTTTCCGATAGACTTTGAAAATCAAATCTTTTTTGTAATCGACTTTTTTCTTTTTCATCTGCAAACGGACAATTTCGCCGGTGGCCGAAATCACACCAATGTCATGTCCTGATTTAGCTTCAACAGCAACTGTGTCGCCGGTAAATAATTTAATTCCGTTGGTTGAAAAGAAATCTTTTCTTGAGTTTTTAAAACGGACTTCCACGAACGGAAAAATGCTTTCGCCGGCAGGTAAAGGCGTATCACCTAACCAGTCGAAGACTGTTAGTTTATGACAACCGTTCATATCACAAGCGCCTATATTTTGACAGCCGGGTATTTTATTTTGAATTGCGATATCGCAAGTATCTATTTTCATATCTTTGATTTCTACAACATTAAATTACTCATTGTCCGCAACAATACGGACAGCATACAATTCACAAAGATACAAAAATTGATTATATGAAAACCGGATAAATTGAAATCGGAGTATTTAAGCAAGTATTAGCTTACGGGAATATAAATCTCGACTCTTGTGCCGCAGGCAATATTTTGTTCATTGTACAAATCAATAAAGTTGATTTTAAATTTATTTTTATAGGCTTGGGTATAAACCGCCAATCGTTCTTCGGTAATTTTTATCCCCATTGATTCCTTTTTCAAAGTTCTGTTTTTTTGCAGTTGTATTTCTTCGGCTTTTTCACGACCGATCCCGTTGTCTTCGATGATAACTTTTATATATGGAAAATTTGTTGAAATTTTCATGCTTAATTTTTTTTCACCGGTTTTTGGTGCCAATCCATGCCAAATGGCATTTTCAATTAAAGATTGGAAAATCATGGGAGGTACTTTAACGGAATTAGGATAAACATCATCATTTACTTCAATATTAAAATTAATAGTATTGTTAAACCGGATATTTTCAACATCTACATATAATTGAATCAATTCCAATTCTTCGTTAAGGGAAGTTTCAGATAATTTGGCATGTTCCAGAACAATTCTGATTAATTTGGCAAATTTGCTTAAATACACAACCGCTTTTTTTTGATCGTTTTTGATGATAAAATTTTTGATGGCATTGAGCGCATTAAACAAAAAGTGCGGATTCATTTGAGCTTGTACTGCTTGAAGACGCAGTTGTAAGATTTGTTTGGAATAAGCCAGAGCCAATTTTTTTTGTTCGGCAATACGTTTTTCGTGTTTTAAAGTGTTTATTTGTTTTTTATTATGACTGACCTCTTCGCCTAATTTTTTAGTAAGATCTTCTTTTATTAACAGATTTTTTTTATGCTCTTTGATAACAAGTTCTTGCCAGAGATTTTTTTCGGCATATACTAATTTTTGTTTATAACCTAAGCCTAATGCGAATAAAATCATTTCAAAAGCTGTTGCGCCGTAAAATAATATTCTAAAAGGTTGTCCCGTATAGGTCAAATAATGAGAATAGGTTGTAATCAACAAATAACTACCGGCGCCTATCAACAAATAATATTTGACCGGCGATTTTGATTGGTAAATGTAATATAAAATACATAATGAAAGAAAAAATACGGGAGGTAAAAAGAAAAAATTGTAAGCTTTATCCAAAATTAATTTGTTTTTTAAAATAACTGCTATCAAAAATAATATTGCTAAAATACCTAAACTTGATTTTAAAAAAATTTTTAAATATTTTGTATATCTCGGATAATATTGTTCAAAATCAACAAAATTCAAAGCAAAAAACATATAAACTGTCGAATAAAGCCATTTGATTGGATCAGACAAAAATTCAAAATATGTACGATAATCGGCAACCAAATCTGCTAAAATAAAATGTTTGGCTCTGTGAAAAGTATAGGCTAAAACCAGAAATGCATAAAGTGAATAATATAAATATGACCGGTTTTTGTTTTGAAAAAACAGAAGTAGATGATATAGCCCCAAAGCTAATAAAAATCCGGAGATGAAAACAACGATACCGTTTTCTTGAGGCTCAGATAGAGCTTGTATCCAATTTGAGGCTGCCATTGCTAATTATGATATATTTAAGGCTTTTAAAAGTTGTTTGCGATGGCTGCGTGAAACCGGAATAATTCTATCGTTGCTCAAAACAATTTCGCCACCACTTTGTTTGATAAACTCTTTGATTTCAAACAAATTAACTATGTAAGATTTATGTATGCGGATAAAATGACTTAGGGGCAACAAGTCTTCAATATACTTTATGTTTTTTGATACCAAATGGTCTTCACCGTTACACATATAAACAGTCGTATAACTACCATCGGACTTACAATATAATATATTATCGGGTTCAACCAAAATAATTTTATGATTTAGAGGTAAAGGAATTTTTTTTTGTCTGTCAAAATTATTCTTGACCAATTTGTTTAATACTGTTTCAATATTTTTAGTGGCAAAATTGCTACCACTTCTGTTTTTTACTTTTTCAACTGCTTGAATCAAATCATCCGGGTCAACGGGTTTAAGCAAATAGTCAATAGCATTGGCTTTAAAGGCTTGAATAGCATACTGATTGTAAGCGGTGGTGATAATCAGATCAAAATTTTTATAATCCAACAATTGTAATAATTGAAATCCGTCAATTTCAGGCATTTCGATATCCAAAAAAACCAAATCAGGTTTTAGATAATTGATGCCGCTAATCGCTTCTTTTGGATTGGTAAAAGTTTCAACGACTTTTATATCCTGACTAAAATTTTCTATTTCCCATTGCAAACTCTCTATAGCGAGCTGTTCGTCATCTACAATTACTGCTTTTATCATTGTAAGTTTGTTTTTTT
>JALVKK010000242.1 GCA_027033875.1 Flavobacteriales bacterium | reverse complement strand
GAAACGGCTGATGAAATTACTAAGGAACAATCGCTTGACAATACAAATCTTATACATATAGACAGTCGTATCAATCGCGAGAGTTTTCAACTCAAACAAAAATATATCGTTAGCCGTTACGATAACAGTTTGCTATTAGTTCATCAAAATCGTGCGCATACCAATGTGTTGTATCACACTCTGTTACAGCAATTAAAAAAGAAAACTATCGCATCACAACAATTGATTTTTCCGGTGGAATTGCAACTCAATTCCGACGAAATTTCATATTTGAAAGAATATCACGGCAAAATTTCACAAATGGGATTTGATATAAAGTTTGAAGAAAAAAGTATTTTGGTAAACGGTGTACCATTGCAATTGAAAACTCAAAATATCACTGATATTTTTCAAAAAATTTTGAAAAAATTACAATTTGAAAATCCGGATAAAATAGCAACTGTTGAAGAGAATTTGGCTTTGATTATCGCTGAACAATCCGCTGTTAAAACCGGACAAAAATTAACCGAAACCGAACAACAAAATTTGCTAAGAGATTTGTTTAATTTGCCTCATCCGCTGTTCACCCCTACCGGTAAAAAAGTTTTTATCAGCATGGAACCGGATAGCATCGACCAAAAATTTGATTTGTAACGGTACTTTCAACTTAGGTCACTGAGCCTGCCGAAGTGTAACTTTCAACTTTCAACTCAAATAAAATGAAAGACGTCCAAAACATCATCAACGACATCAAAAAAGGGAACATAAAACCCATCTATTTTTTAGCCGGTGAAGAAACTTTCTTTATCGATCAAATCAATGATTATATCGAAAAAAATTTGCTACCCGAAGAAGCCAAAGGTTTTGATCAAACGGTTCATTACGGATTGGAAGTTAATTTACCCGATTTGTTGGTACAAGCCCGACAATTTCCGATGATAGGCGAACGACAACTGATTATCATCAAAGAAGCGCAACATTTATTTAAAAAGAAAGCCGACGCCGAAGCGCTTGAAAATTACTTGCAACAGCCTTCTAATTCAACGGTTTTGGTTTTTAATTATAAATATAAAAAACTCGATAAGCGTAAAAAAATCTATAAACAAATTGTCAAACAAGGGGTGTATTTTGAAAGTAAAAAACTATATGAAAACGCTATTATAAATTGGATAATAGATGTTCTCAAATCCAAACAATACAATATCGATAAGAAAAGTGCGCAAATGCTATACGAATTTTTAGGGAACGATTTATCAAAAATATACAACGAACTGCAAAAATTGGAAATTATCCTTGAAAAAGGAACGGCAATTACACCCGAAATTATCGAAAAACATATAGGTATCAGCAAAGATTATAACAATTTTGAGTTAAAATCAGCAATAGCAAGGGGTGATTATCTCAAGGCTCAAAAAATTGCAAGATATTTTGCTGCCAATCCCAAAGAACATTCTGTTAATGCAAGTGTCGGTTTACTGTACATTTTTTTTAGAGACTTGTATATTTACCATACTTTGAACGATAAATCAAAACAAGCAGTTGCCAATGCATTAAAAATAAACCCGTTCTTTGTTGGTGAATATCAACTGGCAGCTCAAAGATATCCGATGAAAAAGATAACAAGAAATATAGGTTATCTCAAAGATGCCGAACTGAAAAGCAAAGGTATATCGTCGGGAAGTATGACAGAAAAAGATATTTTAAATGAACTTCTTTTTAAGCTAATGCATTAAAAAAAGCCACCGTTATTGGTGGCTTTTTTTAATATGAAATAAATTCAATTATTCGACTTCAAAAGTTTGTCCGGAGAATAACAAATCGTTAAAACTTTTAATCGGATTTGTTTCTCGGGCAATTTTATCAGCTGCCACTTCGCGTTCTTCGAGTGTTTGCGTTTCGACTGCTCTAATCACACCCATTACAACCGGTGCTTTCATATTGATCAAAGCCAAATGCAAGGTAGGATCCGGTTCTTTGGCATCGTGTACCAAAATGTCTGCTTCGGTAATACCGTTTTCGCCTATGGTTACCGGTTTGAGTTTCATACCGTCCAATACCAGACCTTTATCTTTATTTTTACCGAAAATCATCGGTTTACCGTGTTCTACGACCAATTGCGCATCGTCTTTTACCGCTTTATCGGCAATATCTTTGTAAGCACCATCATTAAAAATGACACAATTTTGCAATATTTCTACCAAAGCAAAACCTTTGTGTTTATCGGCTTCGATATACAATTTAGTTTGCAATTTGGCATCATTACCGGCTGCTCGTGCAAAAAATTTGGCTTGTGCGCCTATTGCCAATTCTCCCGGATTGAAAGGCGCTTGAACATTGCCGTAAGGCGATGATTTGGTTTTTTGTCCTAACAATGACGTCGGTGAAAATTGCCCTTTGGTCAAACCGTAAATTTCGTTGTTAAACAAAATATAATTCAAATTGATATTACGACGAATGGCATGGATAAAGTGGTTACCACCGATAGCCATGGCATCACCGTCACCTGACGCTACCCATACACTAAGGTTAGGATTAGCCAATTTGGTTCCGGAAGCAATAGCAGCAGCCCGACCGTGAATACCGTGAATACCGTAATTGTCCATATAGTACGGAAAACGGGACGAACAACCGATACCGGATATAAATACGATATCTTCTTTTTTTCTACCGATTTCGGGTAATGCTTTTTGAATGGATCTCAAAATAACATAATCGTCGCAACCCGGACACCATCGGACATCTTGGTCGCTGGCAAAATCTTTAAATGTATATTTGATATTTGTTGTCATAACTATTCGGCTTTAATAAGTTTTTTAAATTCATTCATCAGCTCGTCCGTTCCGAGCGGTAAACCTTGTATTTTATCAAATTTATTATAAGTATATTTCGGATAATTCATACGTAACAAATCGGCAAATTGTCCTTTATTCAATTCCGGTACAATAATGTTTTTGTATTTTGAAAACACTTTATCGACACCGTGAGGTAACGGATTGATATAAGAGAAATGTGCCAATCCTACTTTATATT
>JALVKK010000241.1 GCA_027033875.1 Flavobacteriales bacterium | reverse complement strand
GATGAACTGATGATTTATTTCAATTTCATAGAATACTTTGAGTTTTGATGATTGTTTACTGCTTCATACTGTAATCCTGCTGTTAATTTGAGGATTTGAGGAGCTTATTGATTTCAGATTTGCGATTTCAGATGTCAGATGTCAGATTTTCAGATAATTAGAAATAATAAAATGTATATTGCTTGTCATTTCGAACGAAGTGAGAAATCTTAATTTTCCATTCTCCATTTTCAATTTTCAATTAACTTGTTACTTGCTACTGAGACGAATGCAATTCGTCTCTACTTTCAACATTCAACTAACCTAAAGATTTTCTTTAATCTTTTGCAGTTCGGTTTTGACTTTTTCCAAACGTTCTATCACGCTGATATTTTTATTGATTTTTTGGCGTCCGCTTTTTATTTTCTTTTTGGCGCCTTCCAACGTGTAACCGTTTTCTTCAACCAAATTATAAATCATTTTAAAAGTTTCGACATCTTTTTTGGTATAAAGACTTTCTCCTTTATTGTTCTTTTTGGGTTTTAGAGCAAAGGCAAATTCTTTGGACCAATACCTTATTTTAGACGGGTTTACATCAAATGCCTTAGCCAATTCAAGCGTACGGTAATATAATTTGTCGGGCAATTCGTTCATTAATCAAGCGATTGATTTTCTTCTTTTGCCAATTTTCGCAAACGGGCATACATTTCCGGAGATAAATCGTTGTAATAGAAGTTTATAGGATTGACTCTTTTGCCGTTGAGGTGTACTTCGTAATGACAATGCGGACCGGCAGATAAACCGGAATTACCCACATAACCTATCAATTGTCCTCTTTTGACTTTTTGACCCTTTTTAACAGCTACTTTGCTCATATGTCCGTAGAGGGTTTCATATCCGTATCCGTGATTGATAACTACGTGTTTGCCAAATCCGTTAGCTTTCCACCCGGCGTGTTTTACGACACCATCGGCTGTGGCGTATATAGGCGTGCCTGTTTTGGCGGTAAAATCCATACCGTAATGAAAACGACGGGTTTTTAAGATCGGATGAATCCGCCAACCGTAACCTGATGCCATTCTTTTTAAATCTTTGTTTTGAACGGGTTGAATAGCCGGTAAGTGTGCCAACATTTTTTCTTTATCTTTGGCTAATTTTACTACTTCATCGAAAGATTTTGATTGTACAACCAATTGTTTTTCTATTTTTTCGGCTTCTTGCATTGTGTTTTTAATCAATTCGGTATTGGATTTTCCGTTCAAATTTTTATACAAATCCGTTCCGCCGTAACCGGCTAATCTGACATCGTTAGAAATAGGTTCAACTGCAAAAATGGTACGGTAAATATTATTGTCTCTTTGCTTAATATCGTTTAATACCAACTGAATTTTTTGCATTTTCTTTTCTAAAAGTGAAAAATTGAGTTTTAAATTTTCGTTTTCACGCACCAAATTTTTTTCTTTAGGCGTTTGAAAATATTCAGTAGGCGAAGAAAGTAAAATGATAAAAGCTACAATCCCGACAATCAAACCCGCCAAAAAAAACATAATCCATTTTTTTGAAGATGATTCCACTTGCTTGTAAGAAAGTGAATCGGGATCGTAAATAAATTTCCGTTTAGCCATATTTTGTTTATTTTTGTTGCTCTAAAATAACGAAAAAATACGTATAGTATTGCAAATTTATAGAAAAATATTTATATGGATACATTTAGTTCAAAAGAAATACGACAAACGTTTTTAGATTTTTTTGCTTCCAAAGCTCATAAAATAGTTCCGTCTGCACCTATCGTTTTGAAAAACGATCCGACTTTGATGTTTACCAATGCGGGTATGAATCAGTTTAAAGAATATTTTTTGGGATATAAAAAACCTGAAAAAAAACGAATTGCCGACACTCAAAAATGTTTGCGGGTTTCGGGCAAACACAATGATTTGGAAGAAGTTGGTTTGGATACGTATCATCATACCATGTTTGAGATGTTGGGCAACTGGAGTTTTGGCGATTATTTTAAAAAAGAGGCTATCGCTTGGGCTTGGGAACTTTTGACGGAAGTATATAAAATTAATCCCGATAATTTATATGTAACTATTTTTGAAGGTGCTGAACAAGAAGGTCTTAAAAAAGATACAGATGCCTATAATTTTTGGAAAGAGCATATATCTGAAGATAGAATATTACTCGGTAACAAAAAAGATAATTTTTGGGAAATGGGTGCTACCGGACCTTGTGGTCCTTCGTCGGAAATTCATGTTGATTTACGTTCGGACGAAGAGAAAACTAAAATACCGGGAAAAGAATTGGTCAATAAAGACCATCCGGAAGTGATTGAAATATGGAATTTGGTTTTTATAGAATATAATCGAAAAGCTGACGGTAGTCTGGAACGTTTGCCTGAAAAACACATTGATACGGGTATGGGTTTTGAACGTTTGGTTATGGTTTTGCAAGGCAAAAAGTCTAATTATGATACCGATATTTTTGTACCGCTTATCAAAAAAATTGAGAATTTATCAGGTAAAACTTACGGAAAAAACAAGGCAGTGGATATTGCCATGCGAGTTGTATCCGATCACTTGCGTGCAGTTGCTTTTTCAATAGCAGACGGGCAATTGCCTTCCAATACCGGAGCCGGTTATGTCATACGCCGAATATTGAGACGGGCTATCCGGTACGGATTTACGTTTCTTGATTTGAAAGAAGCATTTATATACAAACTGATTCCTAGGTTGGTCAATACTATGGGGGAAGCTTTTCCCGAACTAAAAAAACAAGAGAATTTAATCACCAATGTCATTCGCGAAGAAGAACAATCGTTTTTAAGAACACTCGAACAAGGTTTGGTACTGCTCAACAGGATGATTGAAACGGCAAAAAATAAAACAATTTCCGGAGCAAAAGTTTTTGAATTGTATGACACTTTTGGGTTTCCGAAAGATTTAACCGCCTTGATTTTGCGTGAAAAAGGCTATGAATTTGACGAAAAAGAATTTGATGCCGAAATGGACAAACAAAAGAAGCGTTCAAAATCGGC
>JALVKK010000240.1 GCA_027033875.1 Flavobacteriales bacterium | reverse complement strand
GCCCTTCACTTTGTAGGACGATGGCTTTGATATTGTTGTCGTTGCCGGCTTGTTGCAGCGTGTTGGCTAATTGTTTGAGTAAATAACCCGGCATAGCATTGCTCGACGGGTGAAAAAATGTGATATATCCTACGGAATTGATGGTTTCTAAACGGACTGTTCCTTGTGTCATAGTTCAAAAAAATTAATTAAAATGATGATAACGATTAAAGCGCTTAAAAATACAAAAAATAAATGGAACAGAAATCTACGGTAAGCATTTTTGTAAGCTTTGTAATGCCGGTTACGACCTTTGGAAACTTTAAAATCTTTTTTGTCTTTTTCTAATGAGATGAAATAATTTTCTCTGCTTTTAAACTTGAATCTGTCTCGAAGTAAAGAACGGTTGTTTTTGATGCTGTTATGACTGTCTATTTCAAAGCCCATTGAATTAGTTGTTTACTTATTTATTAACGATTTAACAACAATTTTGTTACTAAATTTTTAGAATAATTTTATCACTGGTAATTATTCTTTTACCCTGTTTTGCAAATCCATTCTTTCGTGTAAAATCCTTGTTATTTCTACCCAATTATCCATTTGTCGATAAAAAATTATGTGTTTATTGACTTTAAATCCCAATAAATCGTTGATAATGCCATCATAATTTTTTCCTAAAGAGGGATTGTTAGCAATTTTTTGACAATTTTCAATAAGTTGATAATAATATTTATCAGCTTGTTTTTCCGACCATTTATTAAATGAATAGTTCCAGATACTGTTTAAATCTTCTACGGCTTTATTTGTTAATTTATAATTAGCCATTCTTTTTTTGTTGTGCTTTAAAAATTTGGAGTTGTTTTTCGGGGTCAAAATCGTGTGCAATACCACTGTCAATACCCTCTTGAATGGCATTTTTTAAAGCTACGGCTTTTTGTTCTTCATTTTCTAAAAGCCGTAGTGCGGCTCTAATGACTTCGCTGACGTTTTTGTAGCGACCGGAAGCTATTTGCAATTTGATAAATTGATCAAAATAATCCCCGAGTGAAATGGAAGTGTTTTTCATCTATTAGTTTTTTTTATTTTTCAAAGTTACCAAAAATTGGTAAATTATCAAAATTTTAATTTATGACGGTTTTTGTCACGAACATTATATCACAAAACATTCAAAACCTGTTCCTTGATTTTTTCCAATTCGTCTTTCATTTGCACTACTTTACGTTGGATTTGGCTGTCGTTGGCTTTGGAACCTATGGTGTTGATTTCACGCCCGATTTCTTGAGAGATAAATCCTAATTTTTTACCTTTCATGTCGTTGTTTTTTTGCAATTCTTTTTCAAAATATTGCAAGTGATTTTTCAGGCGGACTTTTTCTTCGTTAATGTCCAACTTTTCGAGATAGTAAATCAGTTCTTGTTCAAACCGGTTTTGATCTACTTCCATTTGCAGATTGTATAAAGCAACTTTTAATCGTTGTTTGATTTTATTTAAACGTTCCTTGTCTAATTGCTCTATTTCTTTCAGTTCTTTATTAATGTTTTTGAGTCGTAATTGCAAGTCATCTTTAAGAGCTTGCCCTTCGTCTTTACGGTAACGAGTCAGTCTTTCTGCGGCATCTTGCAAGGTGTTCAATACGGCTTCTTGCTCTTCTTCACTTAATTGTTCTTCTTCGGGTTTAAGGACGTCGGGCAAACGTAATGCGGCAGCTATTAAAACGCTTTGTTCGGCATTGGGGTTTATTTGGATTAAATCGTTCAAATATTGCTGTAAAACAGGCATATTGATTTTGTTTTTAGGGCGGTCTTCCAAATCTTCTATTTGAATAGTTAAATCTATTTTTCCTCGTTTTAATATTTGTGATAAAAGCTTACGAACAGGCATTTCCATTTCCCTGTAATTAGACGGCATACGGGTTTTTAAATCGAGATTTTTGCTGTTAAGCGCCCGCAATTCAACTATAATATTTTTGTCTTTATAAGTTTGGTTGGCTTTTCCGTAGCCGGTCATGGATAAAATCATACACATTATTTTTTTTGAGCGGATAAATTAACCAAATATATACCGGCAATTATCAAGCCGGTCGATTTGATTTTTACTCCACTCAATTGGTCTGATACTACAAAGATAGCAAATATTGTGATACTTTCTCCCTCCTGCTTTTTTCACTCCTCATTTCTCCATAAACTTGACAAAAAAAAACTTTTGACTTTCAACTTTTTATTTCAACTTTTTATTATCTTTATAGCAACTTAAAATTTATTATTATGAAACGTTTTTCCAAATTTCTTTTCGGTGCAATAATTTTATCTTTTCTGCTTTTAACTTCTTGTAAAAACAAAAAACAGCCGGTAAAACCCAACCAAAAATTTACAACCTATATCAATGCGTTTACATCCGGATTGATTTCGAACAGTGATCCGGTTATTATAGAATTGATGCAAGAACAAAATGTAAAGCCAGGCGACAAACTCGATGCAGGTGTTTTTGAATTTTCGCCTGCGATTAAGGGTACGGCAACTTGGCAAAATCCTTATACGATAATTTTTAAACCGGATGAAAAATTACCTAACGGACAGATTTTTGAAGTTCGTTTGCATCTCGATAAAATTACGGTCGTTCCGGACGACTTAAAAACTTTTAAATTCGGATTTCAAGTAAAAAATCAGGCGATTGATGTTCAAACTTTCGGTTTGGAAGTTTATGATAACAAAAATTTGAAGTGGCAAAAGCTTTCAGGCGTATTGACAACAGCAGATTTTGCCGATAACGATAAGGTCGAACAATGCTTGAGCGGTGTTCAAAAAACGCTTCAAAAAAACATTACTTGGACACATGATTTTCAAAACAAAAAACACCGGTTTACGATTGACAGCATCGAGCGAGGCAATCAAGAAAATACCTTGATTTTGCAATGGGACGGTTCGCCGGTTAATGCTAAAAACAAAGATGAAAAAGTGATTAAAATTCCACCGGTAGATCGTTTTAAATTGATGGACTTTTCTTTTGTCAACGAACCGGATCAAATCATCACTCTTTATTTTTCAGATCCGGTTAATCTACAACAAAATCTCAATGGTTTGATATATTTCAGACCGGCAAGTTCATTTAAGTATTCCGTAAAAAACAATCGTATCAAAATTTATCCGAAACAACGGATTAAACGTTTGCGAAAACTCATTGTAACACATAGTGTGCAAAATTCAATGGGTAAAAAATTGGACCAAACTTATGAAAAAGCGATTCTTTTTAAGAGTTTAAAACCTAATATTGAAGCCGTTGGTAAAGGTAATATTTTACCCGATGCCAATGCTTTGATTTTTCCGTTTAAAGCGGTCAATTTGAAAGCGGTTAATGTCAAAATTATCAAAATATTTGAAAAAAACGTTTCACAATTTCTGCAAGTTAATCAGCTAAACGGACAACGTGAATTGGCTCGAGTCGGACGCATTGTGTATAAAAACGAAGTGGCTTTAAAATCTGATAAAACCATCGATTACGGTTCGTGGAATGTGTTTGCATTGGATTTATCCGAAATGATAAAAATAGAACCGGGTGCTATATATCGCGTAGAAATCAGTTTTGATAAAAATCAATCCTTATATAACTGTCCGGGTAAGCAATCTGATAATTTAACCTCATTGGTTCAAAATGATTCTAATGAAAGTAAATATGAGGGTCCTAACGCTTATAACTATTACTACGACGATTATTATTATGCCGATTACGATTACAGCCAACGCAACAATCCTTGCAATCCGTCATATTATTATGATAGCAATCGCAAAATCAAACGTAACATCTTGGCATCTGATTTTGGTATCATTGCCAAAGAAGACGGTAACCATACGATGAATATCTTTGTAACCGATTTGATAACAACCAATAATGTTTCGGGAGCATCTGTCAAGATTTATGACTACCAACACAATTTGCTTGGGGAAGCGGTAACGGATGCAGAAGGTAGTGTAAACATTAAATTGGAACGCAAGGGATTTTTAGTAGTCGTTGAAAAAGATAACAGAAATGGTTATTTGCGTATAGACGACGGTAGTTCGTTGTCTTTGAGTATGTTTGACGTGTCCGGACAGAAAGTTTTAAAAGGTATAAAGGCATACATGTTTGGTGAACGCGGTATTTGGCGACCGGGAGATAGTATTTATCTCAACGCCATTGTTTCTGACGAAAACAAACGTTTACCCGAAAATCATCCTGTTATTTTGGAAGTTTACAATCCGCAAAATCAACTCTTTTTACGACGTGTCAAAACCAATTCCAATCACAATTTTTATGATTTTCGATTTGCAACACCCCCCGATGCCCCGACCGGCAATTGGCACGCCAAACTCAAAGTCGGTGGTGCTATGTTTTCCAAAACTTTGAAAGTGGAAGCCGTCAAACCTAACCGGCTAAAAATAAATCTGAATTTTAAAAGTGATATTTTGCACAGCAACGACCTGAATTTTCAATTGCAGTCGCAATGGTTACACGGGGCGCCGGCAAGCGGGTTACGAGCGGTTGTTGAAATGCGTTTGGTAAAAGGTAAAACCAATTTTAAAAATTTTCCCGACTATCATTTTGACGATATTTCTAAAAGTTTTTACAGTGAGAGCAAAACACTTATTGACGGCAAACTCGATACGAACGGCAAAGCAATTGTTCCTTTGGGTATATCAGTAAACAATGCGCCCGGAATGTTGCAGGCAAACTTTAAAACCCGTGTGTTTGAAAAAGGTGGTGATTTCAGTATCGACCGTGTCAAGAAACACTATTCGCCTTACAAATCTTATGTAGGGGTAAAAATACCCGAAGGCAAAGGGTGGAACGGGGCTTTGTATTCAGATGAGCCGAATTTGATACCGATTGTAACGGTGGACGAATACGGCAAGCCTGTCAATCGCAACAAACTCAAAATAGAAGTCTATGAAATTTCTTGGCAATGGTGGTGGCAACGCGACAGCAACGAAGATTTAGGCTACTATTTACAATCACACAACAGTAAAAAAATCCTAACAGATTTTATCTCTACCAAAAACGGTAAAGCAATATATACGTTGAAATTTCCCGATGAAACTTGGGGACGCAAATATATCCGTATAACCGATCCGGTCTCGGGTCACAGTACCGGCAAAGTCTTTTATACCGATTACAAAGGCTGGTGGAAAAATAATGACGGTAAATTGCCCGGCGGTGCGGAAATGTTGACTTTTTCTACGGACAAAAAACAATATGAAATAGGCGAGGCAGTGCAAATCAACTTGCCGGTTAGTGAGCAAGGTAGAGCTTTGATCAGTATTGAAAACGGTAGCCGTTTGTTAGAAAATTTTTGGGTGGATATTGCCAAAGACCGACATGAATTCAGTTTTGTTACTACGGCTGAAATGAGTCCGAATGTGTATGTGCATATTTCGTATTTGCAGGCTTATGAGCATACCGACAACGACCGTCCGATTCGTTTATACGGCGTACAAGGTATCAGTATCATCAATCCCGATACACATTTGCATCCGGTGATATCGATGCCGGACGAATTGCGTCCTGAAAGCAGGGTTAGGATAAAAGTAAAAGAACAAAACGGCAAACCGATGACTTACAGTTTGTTCGTAGTCGATGAGGGTTTACTTGATTTAACCCGCTTCAAAACACCTTCGCCTTGGAATGCTTTTTATGCCAAAGAAGCCTTAGGGGTCAAAACTTACGATATGTATAATTATGTTATGGGGGCATTTAGCGGACAGATAGCCGCCTTGTTGGCTATAGGTGGTGACGAAGATCTGATAGAAAGTAGCAGTAAAAAAGCCAGCAGGTTTAAGCCGGTAGTTAAGTTTTTAGGCACTTTCCATTTAGATAAAGAACAAAGCAAAACACATACGTTTACCATGCCCAATTATGTCGGGTCGGTCAGAACAATGGTTGTAGCAGGCAATCTGCAGGGCGCTTACGGTCATGCTGATAAGACAACGCCTGTCAAAAAACCTTTGATGATCTTGGCGAGTTTACCGCGTGTTTTGGGTCCGAAAGAACGCGTCAGCTTGCCGGTAACGGTCTTTTCGGACGGTAAGGTCAAAGATGCTAAAGTCAAAATAACCACAAACGGTATTTTACAACTCAAATCCTCTGCGGTTCAGAATGTTCATTTTGACAAAGCCGGCGAAAAAATGGTATTTTTCAATATGCGTGTTGCTCGAAAAGTCGGCAACGCTAAAGTCAAAGTCAGTGTGTCCGGCGGTGGCGAAAAATCCGATTACACGATTGATATTCCCGTACGACTGCCTAATCCCGAAATAACACGCGTCAAAGATGGGATTGTGGCTGCCGGTCAAACTTGGCAAACGGATTTCGCACCTTTCGGTATCACAAGTACCAACAAAGCTGTATTGGAAGTGTCAAGTGTTCCGCCGATCAATTTGTCCAAACGTTTGGATTATTTGATGAAATATCCGCACGGCTGTATCGAACAAACGACCTCGTCTGTTTTTCCGCAGTTGTATTTGCCGGATTTGGTTGATTTAACGAATACTCAAAAAGCTGAAATTCAAGACAATATCATTGCCGGTATCGAAAGATTGAAAAATTTTCAACTCACCAACGGCGGTTTTACTTACTGGCCGGGTGAAAGCGCTTATGCCGATGATTGGGGAACCAATTATGCCGGTCATTTCTTGCTCGAAGCCAAAAGTAAAGGCTATGCTATACCCGGGAACATGTTGCAAGAATGGATAACTTACCAAAAAAGACGTGCCGACGATTGGTCAACCAACAAAAACGGCTCTACTTCCGCCGGCAGGTCGCAACAAATGATGCAGGCTTACCGGCTCTATACATTGGCACTTGCCGGTAAACCCGAACTCGGCGCGATGAATCGTTTGCGCGAAACGACTAATTTGTATCCGGCGGCACAATGGCAGCTTATCGCCGCTTACAATTTAGCCGGAAAATCCTCAGTAGCTCGTCAAATGATGCAAAACCTAACGACACAAGTGGCAAAATATCAAGAACTGGCATACACTTACGGAAATTCGCATCGCGACGAAGCTATTATTTTGCGAACTTTGGTACAGCTCAACGAAATGGCTAAAGCCAGAACATTGTTGAATCAAATTACAGCCGATTTATCTTCCGATCAATGGTTTAGCACACAAACCGTGGCGTATGAATTGCTTGCTGTTTCGTCATTTGTTGAGAAAGGTAAAAACGGACCTATGAAATTTGAATTGACCTTAAACGGTAAACGAAAATCCTACAAATCTAATAAAACCTTCATACAATTGCCGGTGAATTATCGTTCAAGCGGTGCTTCGGTAGTAGCTTTGAACAATGAGACTAAGCAAACCTTGTTTGTAAAGCTATATAACACCGGAAAACCTTTGGAAAGCGATAATTTGGCAAGCGCCGAAAATCTGATTATGAATATTAATTATTATAATGTATCGGGACAAGCTATCGATGTGAGCCAAATCAAACAAGGTACGGACTTCGTTATTGAAGTAATTGTCAAGCATCCGGGTATTTTAAAAGACTATCAAAATATGGCATTGACGCAGATTTTTCCTTCGGGTTGGGAAATTACCAATAGCCGGTTGGATAACATTTCGCACTGGAAATCCGATACGTTTACCTATCAAGACATTCGCGATGACCGTGTCATGACGTATTTTGATTTAAAACGCGGACAGACCAAAACATTCCGCTTAATGGCAAATGCATCATATACGGGTAAATATTATTTGCCTTCCGTAAAATGTGAAGCCATGTACGACCATAATATTATGGCGGTAACGAACGGGAAGTGGGTAGTAATCAATCAGTAAACTCGGTTTGTAACTTTTGCAGCATTTTGATTTTATGTAACTTACGTGGTATTTTGTTGAATTTTTGGCATAAAAATTGCTGTACACTATAAAATATAACAAAATAACACAAGAAAAATGAAAACAATCAAAAAATGGAATGTCAAGTTGTTTATCTTACTGCTTGCAACTGCCGGTTTATTTACAGCTTGTAAAAAAAACAATGAAGAAACAAAAGTATCGGTACAATTAACCGATGATCCTTTTCCTGCACAATTTATAACTGAAGCTAATGTTGAAATTACTAAGGTTGAAATAAAAAATGATCAAAGTGAATATGTAACGGTTTTTCAGGGACATAATACTATAAATATTGCTCAATATACCAATGGTTCTACTACAGAAGTTACAATAGCTAACGTTCCTGTTGGGACTTATACGGGTGTACGAATAACTGTGGGTGATGTTTCGGTAAAAATGACCGATAATACGATTTTTGAATATAGCGGTTCGGCAGGAGCGCAATACGAAGTAAACGTAGAACCGGCTTTGGAAGTATCTGAGGGTGATGTCGGAGATTTGTTAGTTGACTTGGATTTATCCGAAAGCTTTAATTTTTCGGGTAGTTTTATGGGAAATTGGATTTCAAACATTGCTCAAATCACGGGTATCAATAGTTTTAATGCCGATATTAGAGCGGTTGCATTAAACAAAACCGGAAGTATCTCGGGAACTGTCAAAGATACGAATGACAATACAATAGCCTATGCCGATGTCAAAGTTCAATATGACTACGACGGCGACGGTATAGCTGAAAATGTAACGACCAGCACCGAAGCAAACGGCAGTTTTAAGATTATTGGTTTACCGCAAGGTACTTACAATATAAAAGTTACAACCGAAAATAACGGAAGCGCTCAAATCAATAATATTGATGT
>JALVKK010000239.1 GCA_027033875.1 Flavobacteriales bacterium | reverse complement strand
ATGTTTATAACCGAAAAAGGCTGGGCAAAACTGGAGATAGGATTGGCTCGCGGACGTAAGAGGTATGATAAACGTCAATTGCTCAAAGAACGGGACATCAAACGCCAATTGGATCAAGTCAGGAAAGATTATCGCTGATGATACAATTGTTATAATTATATCAATTTTTGTGCAGAACTTTCAATTAATACTTAATTCCACTCACTGTCATCATAACCGAAATAATCACCGAACGGATTGTCAAGTTCATCGCCAAACAAGTCATCTTCTTCATTGGGTTGGTTGCTAAAATCAATTTCGGGTGCATCTTCGGGGCGGATTCCTTGTGCAAAAACCACTTGCGGGTATTCTATGCCGGGAGTTTCTTCACCGGTCTCCATTAAATTGATTAAAAAACGCCACATACTGAGAAAATCATAAACGTACAATAGGTTTGGCATTTCTTTACTGATGACATCTTTAAGTAATGTGTTGGACATCAGATTACTACGTGGGTTTGAATCGTCCATATTAAATAACGGAATTTCAAAACCTTGATTGAGTTCATCGTCCGTCAAGTAAAATGAAGCCGGTTCGGTGCCGTCAAAATCAAAACTATTGACGATAGTATTGTGCAAATCTTCCAAAGTTGCATCGTCTTTAATTTCAATATCTCGATAAATATTATCTTTATCCGTTTCTAAAAAAATTCTGAGCTTGTATAACATGGCGGTATTTTATCGATACAAATTTACACAATTATCAGATAAGTTATGTGTCATTATCAAAAATGATTTTTGGACCTATTTTTTTCATATACGTCGCAGCTTCTTCATAATCGTTAGAAATAGTTCCTTCGAGAATAGCTTCTTTGATAGCTTCTTTGATAAGACCGACTTCACGGGACGGTTTTAGGTTGAAATATGCCATAATTTCTTCACCCGAAACAGGCGGTTGAAAATTACGAATTTTGTCACGTTCTTCAATTTCGATTAATTTTTGACGTACCAGCTTCAAATTTTGGCGGTATTTTTCATATTTTTTTTTGTTTTTGGTAGTGATGTCCGCTTCGCAAAGCAACATAAGGTCTTCAATATCATCACCGGCTTCAAAAAGTAAACGTCTGATAGCGGAATCGGTTACATTGTCTTCAATTAAGGCTAGGGGACGTGAGCTCAGCAATACCAATTTTTGAACATAATGCATGTTTTGTCCTAATGGCAATTTGAGACGTTTAAAAATTTTCGGCACCATCTTGCTACCAATAAATTCATGTCCGTGAAACGACCAACCGTTTTTGTCGTGATAGCGTTTGGTGGCAGGTTTGCCTATATCATGCAAAAGAGCCGCCCAACGAAGCCAAAGATTATCAGTTTCGCGAGATATGTTATCGAGCACTTCAAGCGTGTGATAAAAATTATCTTTATGTAATTTTCCTTCATTTTCTTCAACGCCTTGCAGTTTGACAAGTTCCGGAAAAAATTCATGCAATAAACCGGTTTCAAATAATAATTTTAGACCTACAGAAGGTTTATCATGCGACATAATTTTGTTAAACTCATCGATAATACGTTCTTTGGACAAAATATTGAGCCGGTTTTTATTCCGTTTGATAGATGCCAGTGTTTCGGGGTGAATTTTGAACTGCAATTGCGAAGCAAAACGGATAGCTCTAATCATTCGCAAAGGGTCGTCAGAAAATGTAATATCGGGGTCTAAAGGGGTACGTATAATTTGCATCTTCAAATCTTCCAACCCGTTAAACGGATCGATGAGTTTACCCCAATCTTCATCGTTTAAGCTGATAGCCAAAGCATTAATAGTAAAATCACGACGGTTTTGGTCGTCGGTCATCGTACCGTTTTCAACGACCGGATTACGGCTGTCTTTGTGATAGGATTCTTTGCGAGCGCCTACAAACTCCAAAATCATTTCATCGGTCTTGAGCATAGCCGTACCGAAATTCTTATAAATATTGACTTGGTGTTTTTCGGGCATCATTTCGGCAACTTTACGTGCTAATTCGATACCGTTGCCAACAATCACAAAGTCAATATCTTTGGCTTTTTTTTGTTGTAGCAAAAAATCACGCACATAGCCACCTATGACATAGACCGGTTTGTCTAATTGTTTCGCTGCTCGGCTGATTAATTTGAATACCGGTTGCTCAATGGCTTCGGGATAAAATAGGTTCTCTGTCATCAATCTCTAATTATTTCAACACCTTTTTCGGGGCTCCATTTTATAATTTTTGAAGCTTTTCGGGCTATGGTTTTGCGATGCAAATTTACAACATAATCAACCCGCTGCAAAATTACAGGGTCAATTTCATCAAAATTTGCCGGTGAATGTTGTCCTGAGAGATTTGCAGATGTAGAAATTAAAGGCTTTCCGGTTGCTTTAATTAAATCTTTGGCAAAGCCTTTTTTAACGACTCGAATGGCTACAGAGCCGTCTTTTGCCAGCAATTCCTGAGGCAGGTTTTTAGGATTGCTGTAAATAATTGTTGTAGGTTCTATACTTTTTTCCAATATTTCCCATATTTCTAATGGTATCTCTTCAACATATTTTTGTAGTGTTTTGTACGAGTCGACCAAAATGAGCAAACTCTTCTCAGGTTCTCTTTCCTTTATTTGATATATTTTTTGAATAACCTCCGGATTGGTTGCATCACCACCAATTCCCCAGATAGTATCGGTAGGGTAGAGAACAATGCCGCCGTTATGTATGACTTCAATGATGTTCATTGTTGGTTGATTGGTTATTTGGTTATTTGATAGCCAGTACCGACTATTGTCGGTATCTGATGTCGGATGTCTGTAAATTGTAAATCTCTAAATATGGTTGTTCGTTTTTTATTTCAGATTTTATTTTTGTCAAATGGATTTTTTCCTCACTTCCTCACTTCCTCACTTCCTCATTTCCTCAGTTTTATACAATTCCTTCAATTTAAGATAGCGTTTTCGCATACTTTTAGCACTGATAATTGCTATAATCCAACCTGTTTTACCATCTAAAAAACCTAATGAAATGATATAGT
>JALVKK010000238.1 GCA_027033875.1 Flavobacteriales bacterium | reverse complement strand
CCGGTCTTACAAGTAGGTGATACGGTATTGTATATAGCCCCCGCCGGCAATGTTATCGAAAAAAAAGGCTATATGCACCGTGCCGATTCACTTTTACGACTTTGGGGTTACGTTCCGAAGTATGCATCACATCTATACAGTCAACATTTCGTTTTTGCAGGAACGGACAGTTTACGTCGTCAAGATTTGCAACAAGCCTTAGATGATACGAACATCAAAGCTCTTTGGTGTGCTCGTGGCGGTTACGGCAGTGTACGTGTCATAGATAATTTGGATTTTTCAAAATTTCAAAAACACCCCAAATGGCTCATCGGATTTTCAGATATTAGCGTTTTACACAGTTTGTTGCATCAAAAAGGCTACCAATCTGTGCATGCTATTATGCCGATAAGTTTAACACACCCGAATCCCGAAAGACAAGAAGCTCTACAAAGTTTAAAAGATTTATTGTCCGGGAGGAAATTGCATTACGAAATTGCTTCAGATAGTTTAAACATTTCGGGTAAAGCCCGCGGGGTCGTTGTAGGTGGCAATATTTCGTTGTTAGTCAGCTTATTAGGCTCAAAATATCAAATTGACCCGTCAGACAAAATTCTTTTTTTGGAAGATGTCGGCGAATATACTTACAACTATGATAGAATGTTGTATGCCTTAAAAAACGCCGGCTATTTTGAACATCTGAAAGGCTTGATTATCGGAGGAATGGGTGTCAAAAAAGATGATGATAATATCGGTGAAACCGTCAAACAAATCATTTTAAAGCACGTTAAAAACAAAAATTTTCCGGTAATCTTTAATTTTCCTGCCGGTCATGTAGTTGATAACCGTGTGATTGTTTTTGGAAAAAAAGCAAAAATTATCGTCAATAAAAAGAAAGTTATATTTGAACAATAATTTGAAAAAATAAAGTTACTTTATATATCGAAAAAAATTTGATGATATTAAAACAAACTTATAATTTTACAGAATAAAGGCACATATATTGATACATCAATTATCAGACAATGATTAAACGCGAAACCATAGAAAAAATTTTTGATACGGTCAGGGTTGAAGAGGTTATTGGCGACTTTGTCAATCTGAAACGAGCCGGAAGCAATTTAAAAGGTTACAGTCCTTTTAACGATGAGAAAACGCCTTCGTTTATGGTTTCACCGTCTAAGCAAATTTGGAAAGATTTCAGTTCCGGAAAAGGAGGCAATGCCGTAACTTTTTTGATGGAACATGAGCGTATGACTTATCCCGAAGCCTTACGCTGGTTGGCCAAACGCTATCATATAGAGATTGAAGAAACGGAGCAAACCGCAGAGGAAAAGCAAAAACAAACCGAACGTGAAGCGATGTTTTTGGTATTGGATTTTGCCAAAAATTGGTTTAAGAGTCAATTGTACGATACAGATAAAGGCAAGTCGGTCGGATTGGGATATTTTAAAACTCGGGGTTTTCGTCAAGAAACATTAAATAAGTTTGAAACCGGTTTTTCGCCGGATGTTCGCGATGCGTTTACCAAAGCGGCACTTGCCAAAGCTTATAAAAAAGAATATTTGATTAAGACAGGCTTGACACTCGAACGCAACAATCAATTGATAGACCGTTTTCGCGGACGTATTATGTTTCCCATTCACAGTATGAGCGGACGTATTTTGGGTTTTGGCGGACGTATTTTGGACAGTAGTAAAAAAATAGCAAAATATATCAATTCGCCCGAAAATGAGATTTATCACAAGAGTAAAATTTTATATGGTATTTATCAAGCCAAACAACAAATAGTCAAGGACGACCAATGTATTTTAGTTGAGGGTTATACCGATGTTATGGCTTTTCATCAAGCGGGGATAACAAACACCGTAGCTTCATCCGGTACGGCTTTGACGGTTGAGCAAATTCAACTTATCAAACGGTTGACCAAAAATATTCTCGTTATCTTCGACGGTGATCGTGCCGGTATCAGTGCGGCAATACGCGGTATAGATATGATATTGGAACAGGGTTTAAATGTTAAGGTTTTGCTGTTGCCAGACGGAGAAGATCCGGATAGTTTCAGCAAAAAAAACACTACGGACGAACTTATTTTATATATTGCTAACCATACCCGTGATTTTATCAATTTTAAAGCATCGTTGCTACAAGAAGAAGCCCGAAACGATCCGTTAAAAAAAGGGGAATTAATCAGAAATATCATCGAAAGTATTGCCAAAATTCCCAATGGTATTCAACAAGAGATATATGTCAAAGAAGTGGCACAAATTATGAATTTGTCCGAAAATGTTTTATTTCGCGAATTGGCATTGGTATTAAAAGGTATTAGCCGTCGAGCCGAAAAAGATGTTTTACGCAAAAAACAGCAAGAAAGTCTGAAACCTATTGCAAAGTCAAAATCCGAAATACCGGTATTGAGCAAACGCGATGTTTTGGAACGTGAAATCATAAAACTTTTGTTGCTCTACGGAAACAAAGAAGTGAAAGTGGAAGATTGGGACGTCAAGGAAATTCCCGAAGATAATTCTGAACCGGTACTCGAAAAATTTGAGCGCGTAACGCATATAGCTGACGAAATTTACAGACAATTGCAGGAAGATGAAATGCAATTCAGCCATCCGGTTTTTAAAAAACTTTATAAAATAATGATCCCTAAATATTTGGAACGCCAACCGGTCGAAATATCTCAATTAATGACAGAACTTACCGGAGAAGAAGCCCGTATAATTTCGGATATATTGATGGAAGAGGAAAAATATAATTTGGCAGATTGGGAAAAACACAATATCGATGTAAAAACCAAAGAAACGACTTTGGGTTGGCATTTGATGGATATTTTGCTCAATTTGAGACGATTGTTGATTCAAGATTTAATCAACGAACAAAAAGAAAGTTTGAAAGATGTTACCTCCGAAGCCGATCGGATCGATATTTTTAATGACATCAAAGATTATTTATTTTTATTTAAGCTGGTTTCGACCAGATTATACAGGTTGGCTTAGAATACATCGGGCGGAATGTCGATGCTATAAAAAGTCGGATAGTAAAA
>JALVKK010000237.1 GCA_027033875.1 Flavobacteriales bacterium | reverse complement strand
ATTTGTTGTTGTAATTTGCTTTTGATTTTATCGGTTTCCAATTCTTTTTTACCGAATTTAACCCGCGACACAATTGCTTTTTTTTCCAATATTTTTTGGCGTAAATCCAGCAGATTCTGCAACCAAATCAAAGATAAATCCGGTAACATAAAAAATTTTAGGGTTAGTGCCGTCGGTGGCATATCAAAGATAAGGTAAGACGCATCGCCGTCTGTTGTACGGATATTTTGAAAAGCCAACAACAAAGCATGCTCTTCAATGCCGGGAGAAAATTTGAGAACATCAAAATATTTTTCCAGATTGAAAGCCGTCAAATACGAATAGGTCCGTTTAACTTGACCTTGAATGTCTGCTAAATATTTATCAATCTGCTTGCTTGTATTTACTTCAATCACAGACAAATAATCATTAACAGCCACCGGTTTTTCAGAAAAAGAACATTCGAAAATATCACTTTGATTGTGAGCCGGATCCATTGACACTAACAATGTTTTATGCCCGTTTCGGGATAAATGTAAAGCCGTAAGCGCTGCCGAAGTCGATTTCCCTACCCCACCTTTTCCAAGGAAAAATATGTTTTTTGGATATGTTGTTTTTTTATTCATATAACCACAGAGTTGCACAGAGTACGGCACAGAGTTTCACGGAGTTTTTTTTATTTAATAACTAACAGATTTCTCACTACGTTCGAAATGACACTCGTACTTTTCCTTAAACCATAAAAGAACATAAAAGTTATTTCTCGTTTTCAATCCCGTTCAAAAAGCGGAAGATACTTCATCCCACATTTTCAATTTTCCATTATCAATTATCAATTAAGATACGTCAAACACCGATAACAAATCCGACAGCGGTTCATTTGCCGTTTCAATTTTGTTCAACATTATTTTTAAATGCGCTTCCATTTCAGGTAACAATTCCAAAGTGATTGGCGTTGGTGGTGCCGGCAATCCCACAAATGACCCCAAAACCAACAAACCGAAAATATTTTCCATTTCGCCCAATTCAATTTCAACAGTCTCAACGGCTTTCTCCTTGGCTACTTCGTCATAAATTTGCCATTGACGTTTAAGAAACGCTGTTATTTTTTCCAATAAATCGTTCATTTTCAACTTTTTTGTTCAAATTTGTAAGTTGTAGTAAAAAGTTTTCGACCACCGTCAACAGCTATCCAAAGCATTGCCAACAATATAATCGCATTCAATATTTCCAGCAAAACATTGTGTTGTTTCATAAAATTCATCTGATTGAGCACCACCGCCCACATAGACATAACCACCATAAAAATAGCCGGTACAAAACTAATCAACCAGCCCCATTTGGAACGTCCTTTGAGATAAATGGAAACCACTAATAACACCAGCGCCGCCAAAGTTTGATTAACAGCACCGAATATAGGCCACAAAGTCAAAGCGCCTTTGCCGTCGGCACCGGTTGAAAAGATTAGAATTACAGCGATTAAAATCACAAATCCCGTTGAAACATATTTATTTTTAAAAGTTTTCGGAAAAGTTTCGCTTATCAAATAACGCTGCACACGGGTAGCCGTATCCAAAGTAGTACCTGCAAACGATGCCACAAAAACACCCATAATAGTCAGCGTAATACTTTTAGGAATACCCAAAGACTGTATCATATTGGCAGCTCCTTCCACAAACGCCCCGACTTTTGCACTTAATCCGCCTGCTGCCGACCACGAAGCATAATGATGCGACCAAGCTTCTACACCGGTCAAAATTTGTCCATTCGCACCTAAATATCCCATTCCGATACCTGCCACGGTGGCAATGATGACCAAAATTGCCAAAGATCCTTCCATTAACATTGCTCCGTATCCGACAAATAATGAATCGGATTCTTGACGCACCTGTTTAGATGAAGTCCCCGACGATACCAAAGCGTGAAAACCCGAAATAGCACCGCAAGCAATGGTAATAAACAAAAACGGTATCAACGACGGCGAGCCTTCAGGATGTGGTCTGACAGCCGGTGCAACAATCTGTAAGTCGCCTGAAAATCCGGCAAACAATACCCCGAAAATCAATAATCCCATAGCAATAACCAATTGATGCGTATTGATATAATCCCGCGGTTGCAACAAAGTGGTAACCGGCAAAATGGAAGCAATAAAAGCATAAATCAACAAAATAATAGACCAAATTGCTACGGGAGAAAGCCCAAACGCTGACGGCATTTCAAGCGGCATATAAGTTCCCCAAACCACCGTCAAATACATAATAATCACAGCAACAATAGACCAAATAGCAAGATTAGCACCTTTCTTATACACAATATAGCCCAGATATATGGCAATCGGGATTTGAAACCATACCGGCAGTACCGCTTGCGGATACATTTTGAAGAGAATGGCAATCACCAACCCGAAAATGGACACGACTATCCACAATTCGAGAAAAATGATAAAAAACAAGAAAAATTTAGTGCGGGTATTGATAAATTTACCGGTAATTTCAGAAATGGATTTGCCCTGATGACGCATGGAGATAATCAAACTGCCGAAATCATGCGCCGCTCCCATAACAATAGAGCCGACAAATACCCAAATCAGAGCCGGCAACCAACCCCAAATCACCGCAATTGCCGGTCCTACGATTGGTCCGGTGCCTGCTATAGATGCAAAATGATGCCCGAAAATGACTTCTTTTTTGGTCGGGACAAAATCGACGCCATCTTCCAACTCTACCGACGGAACGGGATTGTTATCATTTAATTTGAAAATTCTTTTAGCAATAAATTTACCGTAAACACGATACATCACGATATAACCGGCAAACACCAGTAACATCATTAATATTGAGCCCATAATAATTTGTTGTTTGGATAAACTTTGATAAAATTACTAAATAATTTTCATTTAAATCACTAAGAAAATCATACTGTTGATAATCAAATGTTTACAAAAATAAAAAAAAAGAGACGCACGACCGTGCGTCTCTGCAAAGACGCTTTGCGTCTTTACCAAATTTTAACCCGTTCTTCCGGTTTCATATACATTTTATCAGCTTCTTT
>JALVKK010000236.1 GCA_027033875.1 Flavobacteriales bacterium | reverse complement strand
AATCTCCAAAAAAATCGTATTTTTGAATGATGACAAAAAAATTAAGATTATGAGCGAAGCATTAAATTTTATATACGACGCCACCGAAGAACATATGCAAAAAAGCATTTCGCATTTGGAACACGAATTGAGAAGTATCAGAGCCGGTAAAGCTTCACCGCAAATGTTAGCTCCGGTGATGGTTGACTATTACGGTACGCCTACACCTCTGTCACAAGTGGCAAATGTATCGGTACGTGATGCCCAAACGCTTAGCATTCAACCTTGGGAAAAGAAAATGTTACCGGTGATTGAACGGGCAATTATCAATGCCAATTTGGGATTTGCACCCAACAACAATGGCGAGGTAGTAATAATCAATATTCCGCCACTGACGGAAGAACGTCGAAAAAAATTGGTTAAACAAGCCAAAGAAGAAGCCGAAGTAGCCAAAGTCAGTATTCGCAATATCCGTAAAGATGCCAATAATGATATCAAAAAATTGGAAAAAGATAAAGAAATTTCGGAAGACGAATCTAAAATAGCTCACGAAAAAGTTCAAAAACTGACAGATAAATATATTGAAGAAATAGAAAAACATTTAGAAAAAAAGGAAAAAGATATTATGACTGTTTAAAAATGGTCTTAAAAACGAAAAATATGGCAAAGAAAACGACAGAAAAGAATGCAGAAAAAGAAGCAAAGTTAAAAGCTTTGAAATTAACACTTGATAAGCTGGATAAAACCTACGGCAAAGGTACGGTGATGAAAATGGGTGATGCGCCGGTTGTTGAAGTTGAGGTTATCCCTTCCGGCTCTTTGGGTTTGGATATTGCTTTGGGGGTTGGCGGTTATCCCCGCGGACGGGTCATCGAAATATACGGACCGGAATCATCCGGTAAAACGACACTTGCTTTACATGCCATAGCCGAAGCCCAAAAAAAAGGCGGTATAGCTGCTTTTATTGATGCGGAACACGCTTTTGACCCGCATTATGCCCAAAATTTGGGTGTTGATGTGGAAAATTTGATCATTTCACAACCCGACCACGGCGAACAAGCTCTTGAAATTGTCGATAATTTGATTCGCTCGGGCGCAATCGATATAGTTGTCATCGATTCGGTAGCGGCTTTAACGCCTAAAAGTGAAATTGAAGGCGAAATGGGTGATTCTAAAATGGGCTTACACGCCCGTTTGATGTCGCAAGCCTTACGAAAACTGACTTCGTCTATTTCTAAAACAAATTCAACGGTTATTTTTATCAATCAATTGCGTGAAAAAATAGGCGTTATGTTCGGTAATCCCGAAACAACTACCGGTGGTAATGCTTTGAAATTCTACGCTTCGCAACGTTTGGACGTGCGTAAATCAACAGCTATCAAAGATGCACAAGGCAACGTAATGGGAAACAAAACCCGGGTCAAAGTAGTTAAAAACAAAGTAGCACCACCTTTTAAAATCGCCGAATTTGACATTATGTACGGACAAGGCATCTCAAAAGTAGGTGAAATATTGGATAAAGCAGTCGAATTTGAGATTGTCAACAAAAGCGGATCGTGGTTTAGCTACAACGACACCAAACTCGGACAAGGTCGTGATGCCGTGAAAAGTATCATTGCGGACAATCCGGAATTGATGGACGAACTGGAAACAAAAATCTACGAAATATTGAAGCAAAAAAGTCAAGAATCTTGATAATACACCAATGTTTCCGATAAAATATTTAAAACGGGGATATAAAGATGTGTTAAACATTTTATATCCCCGTTTGTGTTTAAGTTGTAATAATGTACTGCTCGAATACGAACAGGATATTTGTCATCGTTGCTTATCAGGCTTGCAACTGACCGGTTTTGATTACCGGCACAACAATCCGGTTTACGAAAAACTCGCAGCTATTGTAAATATTAATAGAGCAACAGCATTGTTTTTGTTTGATAAATCAGGTGTAATTCAAAAATTGATACACAATTTGAAATATAAAAATCATCCGGAAATCGGCGCATTTTTTGCAAAAACAACTAAAAATTATCTTTCCGATCCCGGTTTTTTCGATGATGTTGATTATATAGTTCCGGTTCCGCTTCACCCCAAAAAACAACGAAAACGTGGTTATAATCAAATGACGGAATTTGGTAGAAACTTAGAAAACTTTTTTGGTGTTCCATACACGGAAAAAATTTTGTTGCGACAAATCCATACGGCATCACAGACTAAAAAAAACGCTTTGCAACGTCGTGAAAATGTGAAGAATGCTTTTCGTATTGAGCAAGCTGCAAAATATTCCGGAAAACACTTTGTTATTATCGATGACGTAATAACTACGGGAGCTACGATAGAAAGTTGCGCCGAAAGTATTCTCAATTATATCCCCGATTCAAAAGTAAGTGTTATGACTTTGACAATGGTGCTATAATTTTAAATAATTTATTATTTTTTGTAAATATAATTTGTATCTCGTTTATTGACGTATTTTTGTCAAAAATATATTATGTATGAAAGATGTCCGGCTTCTTCAAAAGTATTTTGAATTGAATTCACGACAAATCCGACAATTTGAACAATTAAAGGGACTATATCGTGATTGGAACAGTAAAATCAATGTAATTTCGCGCAAAAATATAGACGAACTATACACAAATCACATACTACATTCATTGGGAATAGCCAAAGTTATAAATTTTTTACCTCTGGCAGATATTTTGGATGTCGGTACCGGTGGCGGTTTTCCGGGTATTCCATTGGCTATTCTGTTTCCTCAAACGCGGTTTCATTTAATCGACAGTATTGCTAAAAAAATCAAAGTTGTCAATGCCGTTGCCAAAGAGTTAGGCTTAAATAATATTGAAACAACACACAGTCGCGTCGAAAACATCGAGATGCAATATGATTTTGTAGTGAGCAGAGCGGTAACCAATATGCCCGATTTTGTCAGATGGGTAAAAGGTAAAATAAAAAAGAAATCCCGCCATACATTAAAAAACGGGATACTATATCTGAAAGGAGGCGACTTGTCCGAAGAACTGGCCTCCTTTAACAATGTGATAATTTATGAATTAAAAGATTACTTTAACGAATCGTTTTTTGAAACCAAAAAACTCGTCTATTTACCGCTTAAATACCGAAAATAATTATTTTAATCCGGCAATATATTCGGCAATAGCCTTTCTTTCTTCTTTTGTACTGCGCTTTAGTTGTTTCATGACCGGTTTCATATATTGAAACTCTTCAGGCTGTACAATCGGCTCAGAACCACCTTCCAAAAATCTTAAAATTTTTATTGCATCTCCTTTGTATTTTACAGCAATTTCTTGGAATGAAGGTCCTACAATTTTTTTTTCGGGATTATGACACAACGTACAGGCTTTTTTTTCGGTTAAATCTTTCCCGTTACTATTCAGTTTTGATATTAAAGTTATTTTATCAAACTTCTTAATTGTTTTTGTAGGATTTACAAAAGCAAAATTGATAATCGCAATAATAATTAAAATTAATAATGTGTTGTTTTTCATAAAAGGTGTTTTTGTGTTGTTTTATGCAAAGTTACGAAAAAATAATTAAAATATTGTATATGTTGTTACATAAGGATTAAAAAAATAGATTATTAACAAAAACTTTACAATTAATATACCTGATATTCATCTGAATATTTACAAACTTAATGTTGTTTTCACCGACTTATTATGTCGAGATAAGCTTTGACGATTGAAATAATCATTTTAATCATACCGGTTTTACTTTGAAAAAAATAAAACACCCGAAACGGGTGTTTATGATTTGTTATGAATTTGAAAAAATAAAAATTTTAATCCGGATCGGAATAATAAATTTTCAAGACAGGTTTTAAATCCGTTGTTGTCTGATTCCCGTACAGAATAACACCTTTTGGTGTATATGCGTCGGGGTCTTTAAACAAATCATTTGTTTTTAAAACCAATGGAATAGAATGTATAACCCGTAATCCCAATTTGACATTAGCAGAATCTTTTTTAATTACATTTCTGATGTGTCGGGTGATACCGAATTTATAATATTTGTTTCCCTCTTTATCGGTTTCCAACTTTCCGTTATATTCTTTAAAATCATTATCCTGAATATTTTCAGGCGCATTTTTCAAATCGACAATATTAGTTTGATTATCATAATTGTACAATAATAAACGTTGTGTTTGTTCAAGCATTTCATTACTGGCTGTTTGATCAACATAAAAATACAGCTCCGCTTGATTGATTAACCAGTCTTTTTGGCGTAATTCTCGCAATTGTTGGTCATCAAATAGTTGAACAACCGCTTCTGATCCGGCTTCACCTTTCAAGACAATTTCTTCATCGCCGTTGATTAAGTCGCTGTTATTTAAAGCCGTTTGAGCATAGCCGCTCAAAGTATTTTCATAATGATTGACGATTGTATTGCCCAATTTCATTTTCAATTCTTTATACACAGTTTTGACGGTATCATCGGTATCATCATTGGGGGTACCGTTATCATCAGTTTGCTCTTCGGTATATTGTAGCAATACTTTTGCTTTGCTAAAATCCAATTGCATCATCAAACCTTCACCGTTATTACTTACCGGCTCAATATAAAGTCCTCTGAAATAATCTTTAAATTTTTCTTGATTACTCAAAATTTCTTCACCCGAATGATCAAATATTTTTTGTCTGAAATATGTTGTATCAAGTTTGATAACCATGTGAGGCGCTAACGAGTCTTTTATTATCTTTTCATCATCATCATTTAATTGAAAGGTGCCGTCCGAATTACGTTGATAAGTAATGTAGGCTTCATTACTCACATTAAAATCGACTGTATCGGCAATCATCGTACTTTTGTAAGGCGCAAAATCAAAATCCGAATAATAATGCAGTCTATCTTCCAAACCGGTATCGGGATCGTAAGTGGGTAAAAGAAAAGTTTGTTCAAAAACTTTCAATTCAAAATTATGACTTCCGTAAATAGAATCTAATTTATAAACAGTTTCGCCGTTTTCTACTTTTGTATGTGAAAAAAATGGCACAATCAATTGCGCTCCTATTAGTTTGATGTTAGTGCCGAAATCTTGATAAGATAAAACAGGGTCCGGCAATATATCCGTAACTATATCGGCTTTGAGTGTGCCGAATTTATCGTCTTTATAAATTCCCAATGAAGCAATCGGCAAATTACTACTATTATCAATTACACCGACCAAATTGGCACTTAAGACTTTATCGACCCGTTGGTCGTATATTCTGACCAATCCGTCTTGAAATAATTTGCCTTTAAACAAAGGTTTATCAATCAAGTTGTTACCGATAGTCGTAAAATCTTTTTTACAAGAAACATTTAGCATAAATGCTATGAATAGTATAATTAAACCGTTTCGTTTGTTTAACATAAATTTTTTTTTGGATAAGATTAAAGTTTATTTTGTGGTTTCTTTTTCTCCGAAAGCTTCAATAACCTGTGCTTTTAGAGCTATTTCGTCATCGTCCAAATCATAACCGGATACATCTATTATATCCAATTCTTTACCGTGAATATGTTGTGCTAGTTCCTCCGGCATATCTTTGGTACGAATAATAACACCGTCAGCCAAATCAATAGCATTTTTCAGGAGATTTATTTCGGTAGGATCTTTATATTTTTCGATAAAATCTTCGGGTAATTCGTCAAAAACCAATTTGTCTTTTATATTCTCTGACATCGGTTTATTGTAAGTTTGATTGTTAATAACGATATAAATTTTGCTCTCGTGAAACAAGGGTTCGTTTTTATAATAAGTTTTAATGTATAAGGGCAACAGACCGGCAAACCAATCAAAAACCAAAACATAGTCGGGACGCCATTTTAGTTTTTTGACTGTTTCTATTATACCTTTGGTAAAAAAAACGGCGCGACCGTCATTATCGTCAAAAATTTGATTGTCATCATCTGAAAAAACCGCTTTACGCTTAAAAAATTCATCATTATCTATAAAGTAAACTTGCATGCGTTCTTTGGGGATAGAAGCCACCTTGATAATCAAAGGCATATCATCATCGTTGATAACAATATTAACCCCCGACAAGCGAATCACTTCGTGCAACTGGTGTTTGCGTTCATTGACCGTCCCGAAACGAGGCATAAACATCCTAATTTGACTTCCCTTGCTATTGGCAGAACGGGCAATCTTGTATGCCAAATTTGCCGTATCATTATGCGTCATATACGGATAAATGCCGGACGAAGCAATTAAAAAGTTTTTAGATTTCATGAAATTATTCTTGTTAATTAATTTACAAAGATACGAAATTTTAACGTATATTTGAAAGCCTTTGAAAGTTAAAATTATCATAATGAAAGTATTCCGTTATAAAAAAGAACTTAATAATCAGGTCTCAGAGCTGAAAAATCAAAAAAAAAGTATCGGTTTTGTGCCGACTATGGGTGCCTTACATCAAGGACATTTGGCGCTGGTCAGACAGGCTTTAAAAGACAATGATGTATGTATTGTCAGTATATTTGTCAATCCGATACAATTTGACAACCCCGATGATTTGAAAAAATATCCGCGTACATTTGAAGATGATTTGGCTTTACTCGCTAATTTGTCTCCTGAGATTATAGTCTTCTACCCCGATGCACACGATTTTTACGACGGCAATATTCAAAGTAGTCATTTCGATTTTGACGGATTGGAAAAAGAAATGGAAGGAAAACACCGCCCCGGACATTTTGACGGCGTTGGCACGGTAGTCAAAAAACTCTTTGAAATAGTGCGTCCCGATAAAGCATATTTCGGTGAAAAAGATTTTCAACAATTGCAAATTATCAAAAAATTAGTCGAAAAAACACGAATGTCTATTGAAATTATTCCTGTTCCTATTTTTCGTGAAGCTGACGGTTTAGCCATGAGTTCGCGTAACCGGCGCTTGACAAAACATCACAGAGCAGCAGCTCCTTTTATTTATCAAGTTTTAAAACAAAGCCGTGTCCTGTTTGAAAAAGAAAATTTTGACACCGTTATAAATTTTGTTAAAAATGCCATCGGCGCACACCCGTATTTGGAATTGGAATATTTTGAAATAGCCGATGAAAAAACCTTAAAATCCGCTAAAGAAAAAAAATCCGGTAACAAATACCGCGGGTTTATCGTTGTATATGCAGGAGCAATTCGACTCATCGATAATATCAGTTTAGTTGAAAGTTGAAAGTAAAAAGTGGACACTTCGACAAGCTCAGTAACCTGTTAAATGAGATTTTTCCTCGTTCGAAATGACATCCAACATCCGACACCGGATACCGACAATAGTCGGTACAGGCTATCGGACATCGGACATCAAATAACCAGATAACCAGATAACCAGATAACCAATTAACCAATTATGCCTGTAATAGAACTCAAAGACATACAAAGACATTTTAAAATGGGCAACGAAGTGGTTAAAGCCCTGCGAGGAATTAACCTTAATATCAACCGTGGCGAATATGTTGCCCTTATGGGACCTTCGGGTAGCGGCAAATCCACTTTGATGAATATCATAGGCGCACTAGACACCCCCACATCCGGTGAATACCGGCTCAAGGGTCAGGAAGTGGAGAAGTTGAGTGACAACGAGTTAGCTAAAATTCGTAACAAAGAAATCGGTTTTGTGTTTCAAACTTTTAATTTGTTACCACGTACAACAGCACTAGATAACGTTGCGCTACCCTTGATTTATGCCGGCAAATCCAAAGCTCAACGCTACAAACGCGCTAAAAATGTCTTGAAAACAGTCGGATTAGCCGACCGTATGATTCACAAACCCAACGAACTATCAGGCGGACAACGCCAACGGGTTGCCGTAGCGCGAGCGCTCGTAAATAACCCGTCTATCATTTTGGCAGATGAACCAACCGGTAACCTTGACTCCAAAACTTCAGAAGAAATTATGCAACTCTTTGACGATTTGCACCGTAAAGGACACACCATTGTTTTGGTTACGCACGAAGAAGATATTGCCGAACACGCTAAACGCATCGTCCGGCTTAGAGACGGCTTGATTGTTAGTGATGAAATGAATCAGTCAAAAAATATTTAATTCTATTATTATTTCCAATCTGAAATATTTATTATTATTCATAAAATAATCAAGTAATTCATGTTTCAAATAGGTAAAGCCATCATATCCGACGATTTGTTTGAAGAAGAATTTGCATGCAACTTAAATGCGTGTAAAGGCATGTGTTGTGTAGAAGGTGATTCTGGCGCGCCTCTACTCGAAGAAGAAAAAGCTGTTTTGGACCGGATTTTTTCTGACATCAAATCGTATTTAACACAGGAAGGACTAGAGGCTATCGAAAAACAAGGTAAATATCTTATTGATAGTGACGGAGATTTGACAACACCGTTGGTAAATGGGAAGGAATGTGCTTATGTTACGAAAAATGATAAAGGTGTTTATCTTTGCAGCATCGAACAAGCCTATCTTGACGGTAAAACAGATTGGCAAAAACCGGTTTCTTGTCATCTGTATCCGGTACGTGTAAAAGACTACGGCGAATTTCAAAGCGTCAATTATCACCGTTGGAACATATGCAACACTGCTTGCGAATTGGGAAAACAAACTCAAACGCCGTTATTCAAATTTTTAAAAGAACCTTTGATAAGAAGATTTGGAAGAGACTGGTATGATGAACTGGAGATTATTGCAAAAGCATATTATAAAACGGATATAAAATAAGCTCGACGGGAGTCATTTTTTTATCCGGATTGACCTGATAATCATTTAATTTAATAGATTCACCGATAAAACAAAGATATATGAAA